>NZ_JBIUWM010000013.1:100781-107091 GCF_044743445.1 Pseudomonas sp. NPDC087615
CTTTCGAGGTTCTTTGTGCATAAGAAAAGGTCTGTAGGGGTCAAAATTCGAAGCCGCGTATTATGCCTAACTTGCACAAAAATGCACGGATCATCCGACCATATCTGTGTTTCTTGTTCATTTTGCGAACGTTTGGGGTGCAATGAGAACTCAACTGAAGCAAACGTATTCCAAATTTGTTTAAAAACCCCGACCAGCTAACTGGACTGCACGCCAGACTGATCAATACTTGAACTGTCGGGCGGCATCTCCCCCAAGTGCCGGGCCGATAAAGGTACCAAAGGACCGCGTGCCTTTGTTTTACTCCTAATGGTCTTAACCCGGATTCACCCCCCAGAACCCGGGTTTTTTTTGCCTGCGATTCAGGCTTTTACATGGGCCAGCGGAAACAGGCGCTTGAAGTTTTCGGTGGTCTGCTCGGCAAAACGCTCGTAGTGTTCGCCGCGCAGCATCGCCAGAAACTCTGCCACTTCGCGCACGTACTGCGGCAGGTTCGGTTTGCCGCGATAAGGGATCGGCGCCAGGTACGGTGAGTCGGTTTCGACCAGCAGGCGATCGGCCGGGACTTTGCTCGCCACATCGCGCAACGCGTCAGCATTGCGGAACGTGACGATGCCGGACAAGGAAATGTAATACCCCATGTCCAACGCAGCTTTTGCCATGTCCCAATCTTCGGTAAAGCAATGCAGCACACCTGCTTGGGGCAGCGCGGCTTCGCGCAGCAGCTCAAGGGTATCGGCGCGGGCACCACGAGTGTGGATGATCACCGGTTTGCCGGTCTGCTGCGCAGCCTGCAAGTGCAGACGGAACGACTCTTGCTGCAGCTCGGCGGCTTCCGGTTCGTAGTGGTAATCCAGACCGGTTTCACCGATCGCCACCACTTTCGGATGATTGAGTTCGTGCAACAGCCAGTCCAGCGCTGGCGCCGCGCCAGGCTGTACGTCCAGCGGATGCACGCCAACCGAGCAATCAACGTCGTCATAACGCTCAGCAAGGGCTTTGACGTCGGCAGCGTTATCGGCACTCACGCCGATGCACAGAAAGTGCCCGACCCCGCGCTCGCGAGCGGCATCCAGTGCGGCATCCAGCGAGCCGTCATGGGCGGCGAGGTCAAGGCGATCAAGGTGACAATGGGAATCTACGAGCATAAAAAAGGCTGCTACTTACATCGTATGAGTGGGACGGTCGGATTTCAGCGCTCCGGCCAGATGGGTTTCGATGCGACTACGGGCAGTGTTGTCGCCCTCGTTGAACTGAACGCCGACACCGGCGGCGCGGTTGCCTTGCGCACCTTTGGGGGTGATCCAGGCGACCTTGCCGGCGACCGGAATCTTTTCCGCTTCATCCATCAGGTTCAGCAGCATGAACACCTCATCGCCCAACTTGTAGCTCTTGTTGGTCGGGATGAACAGGCCACCGTTCTTGATGAACGGCATATAAGCGGCATAAAGCACGGATTTGTCCTTGATGGTCAGGGACAAAATGCCGTTGCGCGGCCCCGGGCTGACAGGTTCGTTCATGTTGACCTCCACTGCTGATGCTCAGAGTCTAGGTACACATTCTTATCTTTGGCCAGGCAATCCCGCCCATTGCACCAACAACGCCTCCAGCAACAGTGTCGGGTTGAGGTTGGCCTTGCTCAGGACTTTCTGCCGCTGGACGAGAATCCAGTCCTGAATGTCGAGGACTTTGCCTTGAGCACTCTTCTGCGCCAGGTACTGCACAACCTTGCGCATATCGGTCAGGCCAAGACCGGCTTCGTCCTGCGTCAGTTGATAACGCAAGATCAGGCTCGACCAATCGCAGAACCAATCGAACAGACGCAGCATTGGAATGCTTTTCCATTCTTCGGCCAGTTGCGTCGGCGATTGCTGCTGCTTGAGCAGCTTCTTCACGCCTTCGACCACTTGCGCGCGCTGTTCGCGCACACCTTGAGACTGAAGGCTGACCGCCGCCAATGGCGAGCCCGCCGCCAACGTTAACAGCTCGACACGCTCCTCTGCGGAACATTCTGGCAGCGCCTGAGCCAGCCATTGCAGGCTCATCGCCTCACTCGGCAACGGACAGGCCTGCTGCACGCAGCGACTCTTGATCGTCGGCAACAAACGGCTCGGCTGGTGACTGACCAACAGCAACACAGTATCGCCGGAAGGTTCTTCAAGACTTTTGAGCAAGGCGTTAGCGGCGTTGATGTTCATCGACTCCACCGGCTCGACCAGCACCACCTTGCGCCCGCCCAGTTGCGCGGTCTGCACCACGAAGCTGACCAGATCACGCACCTGATCGACCTTGATTGCCTTGTCGGCTTCTTCCGGTTCGAGGATGTAATTGTCTGGGTGGCTGCCAGCCTTGAGCAGCAAGCAGGATTTGCACTCGCCGCAGGCTTCAGGCGTCGGACGCTGGCACAACAGGCTGGCCATCAGCCGCTCGGCCAAGGCCCGCTTGCCGATACCGGCCGGGCCATGTAGCAGATAGGCGTGGGCGTGCTGGCTACGTCCGGCCAGATGCTGCCAGAGGCTGTCTTGCCATGGATAGGCCTCAGCCACGGTTCAGCTCCAGCAAACGCGGCAGCAATGTATCCAGCGATTGCTGGACTTGTGCCAACGGCTGGCCGGCATCGATCCGCACGTACCGCGAAGGATCTGCTTCAGCACGCTTGAGAAACGCGCCGCGCACCGCTTCGAAAAATGCCCGCCCTTCAAGTTCGAAACGATCCAGACGCCCCCGCGCACTGGCACGGGCCAGGCCGATTTCCACCGGCAGATCGAAAATCAGTGTCAGATCCGGGCGCAGATCACCCTGCACGAAGGTTTCCAGCGTCGCGATACGTTCCAGCGACAAACCGCGACCACCGCCCTGATAGGCATATGTCGAATCAGTGAAACGGTCACACAACACCACTGCACCACGGGCCAGAGCCGGACGGATCACTTCAGCCAAATGCTGGGCACGCGCGGCGAAAACCAGCAACAGCTCGGCGTCCGGATTCATGACTTCGTCGGCCGGCGCCAGCAGCACGTCGCGAATCCGTTCGGCCAGCGGAGTACCGCCGGGCTCACGGGTCAACAGCACCTCGATACCGACGGCGCGCAGGCGCTCTGCCAGGTATTCGCGGTTGGTGCTCTTGCCGGCGCCTTCCGGGCCTTCCAAGGTAATAAACAAGCCAGTCACAGGCAGTCCTTAATCAAAGTCATTGCGTGTCTTGTGGTGCAGCAGCCGGTGCCGCCTCTTGAGGCGATACCGGCGGCAGCGACTCAGGCGCCGTTTCTGCAGGTTTCGCTTCATCGGAAGCCGGAGCCGCTTCAGGCGTGACTGCTGGCGCCGGGCTGGAGCGGTAATCCGCGCGTCGCTTGAGCTGGAACTCGCGCACCGCACGGTTGTGTGCATCGAGGTCGTCAGAGAACACATGGCTGCCGTCGCCACGTGCGACGAAGTAGAGACTGGTACCCTCCACCGGGTTCAGCGCAGCATGAATCGCTTCACGCCCTACCATTGCAATCGGCGTCGGCGGCAGGCCAGGAATCACGTAAGTGTTATACGGCGTCGGCTCTCGCAAATGGGCACGGGTCAGCTTGCCGGTGTAGCGATCGCCCAAGCCATAAATCACTGTCGGATCAGTCTGCAATTGCATGCCCACCGCCATCCGACGCACAAAGACGCCGGCAATCTGACCGCGCTCCTGCGGCACGCCGGTTTCCTTCTCAACCAGCGAGGCCATGATCAGCGCTTGATAAGGCTCACTGTACGGCGCGTCGGCGGAGCGATTTTCCCACTCCTTGGCCAATACCTCGTCGAGACGATCAAAGGCCTTTTTCAGCAGTTCGGTATCGGACATGCCGCGCTCGAAGCGGTAGGTATCAGGGAAGAAACGACCTTCCGGGAACAGCCCCTTGTGGCCGATCTTCGCCATGACGTCGCTGTCGCTAAGACCATTGAGGGTGTGCTCGATTTTTTCGTCTTTAGCCAACGCCGCGCGCACTTGATGGAAATTCCATCCTTCAACCAACGTCAGGCTGTACTGAACCACCTCCCCACGCTTCCACAAGTCGATCAGACCATCGACAGTCATGCCCGGCTGCATGCGGTATTCACCGCTGTGGATTGGCGTACCGGCGAGATTGAACCGCCAATAAACCCGTAGCCAGAATGCGTCCTTGATGACGCCATCGGTTTCGAGCTCGAGGAAAGTCCGGGTCGGTGTGGAGCCTTTCGGCACATCCAGCAGCTCTTCCTGCGTGATGTTCAGGGGCTGTTCCAGTGCGCTGTGAATCTTCCAGGCGCTGGCGCCCAACAGCAGCCCTGCCAGAACCAATCCGGTTTCCAGCAGCAGCAAAAGTTTACGTCTCACGAATCAGGCATCCAGTAGGGCGCGGGCAATGGTTTGCAGTTTACGGGTGAGCGGGCCAACCGGCCAGCTCAGTGCAGCGTAGGCACGTACCGGCCAAACGCCATAAACGCTATTGCAGAGAAAGACTTCATCGGCCCATTGCAGCTGTTCAAGGCTGATATCGGCGATTTGTGTGGGGATGGCCAAAGACTCGGCCTGAAACAATATTTCGGCGCGCATCACACCGGCCACGCCGCAACGCTTCAAATCAGGCGTGATCAACACCCCATCACGCACCAGAAACAGGTTGCTGAACACCCCTTCGATGACTCGACCAGCCTGATCGAGCATCAAGCCTTCGGCGTGTTCGCTGTCCTGCCATTCGGCGCGGGCGATGACTTGTTCCAGGCGATTGAGGTGTTTCAGACCCGCCAACAAGGGCTGGTTGGCCAATCGTGTGCTGCAAGGAAATAGGCGAATGCCAAGTTGCGCGTGAACAGCGGGATAAGCAGCAGGAGGATTGCCTTGCAGAATGCGTCGAGCCTGCGCCGCAGGATCCGGCGCATAACCGCGCAAACCATCGCCCCGCGTGAGGATGAGCTTGAGCACGCCCTCGCCCATCGCTGCCGCATAGCTCAGCAGCTCTTGGCGAATCAGTACACTATCGGCCGCAATGGCCAGACGCGAACAGCCATCGGCCAGTCGCGCCAAATGCCGATCCAGTAGCACCGGCTGGCCGCCACGCACGGCAACGGTCTCGAACAGACCATCGCCGTAAGCCAGGCCGCGATCTTTCAGCGACAGCGTGTCAGCCGGTTGACCGTCGACCCAGCAGTCCATCAACCTGCGAACCGGCGGAACGCCAAGGTACCGTTGGTGCCGCCGAAACCGAAGGAGTTGGACAGCACGACGTCGATATCCATGTTGCGCGCAGTGTGCGGCACAAAATCGAGATCGCAGCCTTCGTCGGGTTCCTCAAGGTTAATCGTCGGTGGTGCAACTTGGCCATTGATCGCCAGCACGCTGAAGATCGCCTCGACAGCGCCCGCCGCACCCAACAGGTGACCGGTCATGGACTTGGTGGAACTGACCGCCAGTTTGTAGGCGTGATCACCGAACACGGTCTTGATCGCGTTGGCTTCGGCGAGATCGCCGGCCGGGGTCGAAGTGCCGTGGGCGTTGATGTACTGCACTTGATCGGCGTTGATCTTCGCGTCACGCAGTGTATTGGTGATGCAGCGGGCTGCACCGGCGCCGTCGGCGGGCGGCGAGGTCATATGGAACGCGTCGCCACTGGTACCGAAACCAATCAGCTCGGCGTAGATGGTCGCGCCCCGCGCCTTGGCGTGTTCGAGTTCTTCGAGGACCAACGCACCCGCGCCGTCGGACAGCACGAAACCATCACGGCCCTTGTCCCATGGACGGCTGGCGCGGGCCGGCTCGTCATTGCGGGTCGACAGCGCACGGGACGCGCCGAAGCCACCCATGCCCAGACCGCACGCAGCCATTTCGGCACCGCCGGCGATCATCACGTCGGCTTCGTCGTACATGATGTTGCGCGCCGCCATACCGATACAGTGCGTACCGGTGGTACATGCTGTGGCGATGGCGTAGTTAGGCCCCTGTGCACCCAGATGGATCGACAGGAAACCGGAAATCATATTGATGATCGAGCCTGGCACGAAAAAAGGCGAAATTCGACGCGGGCCCGTCTCATGCAGGGTACGGCTGGTTTCTTCGATGTTGGTCAGGCCGCCGATACCCGAACCCATGGCGACGCCAATGCGTTCACGGTTGGCGTCGGTGACTTCCAGACCGGCATTGCGCACGGCTTGAAAGCCAGCAGCGAGGCCGTACTGAATGAACAGGTCAAGCTTTCGCGCTTCCTTGACCGACAGGTATTCCTCGACATTGAAGCCCTTTACCGAGCCGCCAAAGCGGGTGGAATAGGCAGAAAGGTCGGTGTGTTCGATCAGACCAATG
>NZ_JBIUWM010000014.1:0-28768 GCF_044743445.1 Pseudomonas sp. NPDC087615
TCCTGGTATTCGTCGACCAGCAGGTAACGCACCTTGTTCTGCCACTTTTCGAGAATGTCGGCGTGCTCTTCGAAGAGCTTCACCGGCAGCAGAATCAGGTCGTCGAAGTCCACCGCGTTGAACGCCTTGAGCGTGCGCTGATAGTGGGTGTAGACGATGGCGGCGGTCTGCTCCTTGGGATTACGTGCATTCTCCAGCGCCTGGGGCGGCAGGATCAGGTCGTTTTTCCAGGCGCCGATCATGTTCTTGATCTCGTCGACGCCGTCCTCGCCCGCGTATTCCTTTTGCATGATATCGGTCATCAAGGACTTCACGTCGGTCTCGTCGAAAATCGAGAAACCGGGTTTGTAGCCCAGCCGCGCGTGTTCCTTGCGGATGATGTTCAGGCCCAGGTTGTGGAAGGTGCAGACCGTCAGGCCACGCCCCTCGCCGGCCCGCAGCAGGGTGCCGACCCGCTCTTTCATCTCGCGTGCGGCCTTGTTGGTAAAGGTCATGGCGACGATGTACTGGGCGCGGATGCCGCAGTTCTGGATCAGGTGCGCGATTTTGCGCGTGATCACGCTGGTCTTGCCGGAGCCAGCACCGGCGAGCACCAATAGAGGGCCGCCGACGTAGTTCACGGCTTCTTGCTGCCGGGGATTGAGTCGGGACATACGAAAATTCGGGAGTCGTTGACGAAATGGGCCGGCATTTTAACAGGCTCAGAGAATTGTGCTGCTCTGTCCGACTTGTGACGCACCACGCGATTCAAATTTGCCGGTTTTGTTACTTTCACGCAGGATGCGCGGAGATTTTGCGGCTAATGTTCTCATTCGTGACAAAAAATAACGTTCTGATAACCGTTGTCATTTGGTCATTGAACGGCGCAACGGCATAATGCCCCGCCCACATCATTGCAGAGTCTAGGGAGCTAGCTTGTCTACGCCTGTCGAACCCTTGCGTTTGCTGCTACTGGCCGAAGAGCCAGCGTGGACAGCGTTATTGCGTGAGTGTCTGGCTCCGATGGGGAGCGCGGCGGTGCTGATCAGCGCGCCGAGCTGGGAGTCGGTCAGCCGTTTGTTCGAAGACAACCGCCACGCGGTGCTGTTGACCGTTCCCGCGTTGCAACCGCTCCCTGGTCGTTGCGGCCTGCCGACGGTATTGCTGCTGGACCAAGAGCCCGCCACGGCGCCCGTTGGCGTCAGCGACTGGCTGGTGTTCGACGCCCTTGACGCCGGCATGCTGCGTCGTTGCCTGCGCCATGTGCGCGAACGCGGCGTGCTGGAAAACACCCTGCAACGCCTCGCCGAACAGGATCCGCTGACCGGTATCGCCAATCGTCAGGGTTTTCAGACCTTGCTCGCGGCGCGCCTCGCGGAAAACGACGGCCGTGGTCTGGCGCTCGGGCACCTCGATCTCGACAACTTCCGCCACGCCAACGACGCCCTCGGCCATCAGGCCGGCGACCGCTTGATCCTGCAAGTGGTGTCGCGGCTGAAAAGTCAGCTGGAGGCCGGCGATCAGTTGGCGCGGTTGGGCAGCGACGAATTTGCCTTATTGATCGACACCCGCCGGGCCCCGCAACGCGCCGAGTGGATGGCCGAACGCATCACCGAAGCCTTGGCCGAACCTTATTGGGTCGATGGCGAAAGCCTGCTGATCGGCTCCAGCCTTGGTATTGCGCATGCCCGCGCCCAGGGCGGCGCCGATCCGCTGATGTGGCACGCGCACATCGCCATGCAGCAAGCCAAGAGTACGCAGGGCTGCACCTTTCATATCTTCAACGAGCGCATCAACCGCAACGCGCGAAGCATGGCTGACCTGGAAAGCGAGTTGCGCCGGGCTTTGCGCCGCGATGAACTGGAGCTGCATTACCAGCCACGTTTGAATCTTGCAGACGGGCAGATCGTCGGCCTCGAAGCCCTGGTGCGCTGGCGTCATGGCGAGCGCGGTTTGTTGCCGCCCAGCGAATTCGTGCCGCTGGCTGAGCAGAGCGGTCTGATCGTGCCGCTCGGTTACTGGGTGATTTCCCGGGCGCTGCGGGACATGCAGGCGCTGCGCGAGCGCGGACTGCCAGCGCTGCACATGGCGATCAACCTCTCTTTCCGGCAGTTTCAGGACAGTCAGTTGCTGCCGACCCTCAGCCGTTTGATCGCCGAGCGTGGCGTCGAGGCGCAGTGGCTGGAATTCGAACTCACCGAAACGGCCGTCATGCGCCGCAGCGATCTGGTCAAGCAGACCATGGACGCCCTCGGTCGCCTCGGCGTGCGCTTCTCGCTGGATGATTTCGGCACCGGTTTTTCGTCGTTTGTGCACCTCAACAGCCTGCCGATCACCTTGCTGAAGATCGACAAGAGCTTCGTCGGTGGCATGGAACAGCGCGAAGAGAACCGCAAACTGGTGCACGCGATGATCAACCTCGCGCACAACTTGCATCTGGAAGTGGTGGCCGAAGGGGTGGAAACCCCTGAACAGCTGGAGTTGTTGCGCGGCTTTGCTTGCGATCAGGTGCAGGGTTATCTGATCAGCCGGCCGTTGCCGTTGGCGGAGTTGGTGGAGTACCTGACGTTTGGATCGAGTCAGCAGCCAGCCCTCGAAATCGTGAGCTGACCACATAACTCCCACGGGGTGAAACTCATTCAGGCTGGGGGATATTGAAGCCTTGCGATTGCGGCTCACGCCGAATCATCCGCTTCATTTTCCATTCAAACGCCAGCGTCAAACTCACTGCCGCACACGCCAGCCCCAGCGCCAGCCCCCACCAGACCCCCGTCGGTCCCCAGTTCAGGTGAAACGCCATCCACCACGCGGCCGGCGCACCGATCAACCAATAGCAACCGAGTCCGACCAGAAATGTAGTCTTCGCGTCCTTCAAGCCGCGAATGCAGCCCATCGCAATCGTCTGTGTGCCATCGAACAACTCGAACCACGCCGCTACTGCCAGCAGGCTCACCGCCAGCCTGATCACTTCGGCGAACGCCGGATCACTGTGATCGAGGAACAGGCCGACCAACTGATTTGGCAGCAGCCAGAAGACCATCGCAAACCCGAGCATGGCCACCGCGCCGAACACGATCCCGACCCGCCCGGACATCCGCGCATCGTTCAGTTGCCCGGCGCCGTAATGCTGACCGATGCGCATGGTGATCGCGTACGACAATCCCGCCGGCACCATGAACGCCACCGAAACGATCTGCAGAGCGATCTGATGCGCGCCCAACTGCGTACTGCCCATGGTGCCCATGCACAGCGCCGCGAAGGCGAACAACCCGACTTCCACCGCATAGGTGCCGCCAATCGGCAGGCCGAGGCGCCACAGCTCTTTGAGGTATTGGCGGTTAGGCCGCGACAGGCCGGCGCGCAACGGATAAGCGTCATAGGCCGGGTGCCGACGGATGTGCCAGGCCAGTGCCAGCGCCATGCAGTTGGCAACAATCGCCGTGACCAGACCGATGCCCATCAGCCCGAGTTTCGGCAGGCCGAACATGCCAGTGATCAGTGCGTAATTGAGCAGGAAGTTGGCCACAGTGCCGGCCAGACTGATGACCATGACCGGGGTCGCCCGGCCAATCGCGCTGGTGAAGCCGCGCAGGGCCATGAAACTCAAATAGCCGGGCAGGGCGAATGGCAGCGCAATCAGGAACTGGCCCGCAGCGTTGACGTTGGTTTCGGTCTGGCCGAACAGCAGCAGCACCGGTTTGAGGTTCCAGAGCAGCAGCCCGGCGCCCAATGCCATCAGCCACGCCAGCCACAACCCGGCCTGGGTCAGGCGTGCGACACCGATGATGTCGCCCGCGCCCTTGCGGATCGCCACCAGCGTACCGACTGCAGCGATCACGCCGATGCAGAAAATCGACACGAACGAGTAAGTCGCCGCGCCGAGACCGCCGCCAGCCAGAGCCTCGGGACTCAAGCGCGCCATCATCAACGTGTCGGTCAGTACCATCAGCATGTGCGCCAACTGTGAAGCAATCAGCGGCCCTGCCAGCCGCAGGATGGCCCAGAGTTCGGTACGCACAGGATGCTGCATGGTCATCACCACTCGATTGACAGAGGGAACTGGAGACCGTCGATTCTCGGCGCATGCTCGCGATAGCACAAAGGGATAAAAAGGATGGGTGGCATGATTAAAACTCATCCTGAGCGGATTCTGCTAAGTTGCTCTCGTCCCGCTATAGGAGCTTTCTGAATGTCTCGTCGCCTTCCTCCTTTGTATGCCCTGCGCGCATTTGAAGCGGCGGCGCGGCACAGCTCGTTTACGCGCGCCGCTGAAGAGCTGTCGATCACCCAAAGTGCAGTGAGTCGGCACATTCGCACGCTTGAGGATCATTTTGCCTGCCGCTTGTTTCACCGCAGCGGGCGCAACCTGCAACTCACCGAGTCGGCGCGCATGCTGTTGCCGGGCATCCGTGAAGGTTTTACCGCCCTTGAGCGGGCCTGCAACACCTTGCGCGCCGAGGACGACATCCTGCGCATGAAAGCCCCGTCAACGCTGACCATGCGCTGGCTGCTGGCACGGCTCAGTCGCTTCCGCCATTTGCAACCGGGCAATGAGGTGCAATTGACCAGTGCCTGGATGGATGTGGATTCGGTGGATTTCAACGATGAGCCCTTTGACTGTGCCGTTCTGCTGAGCGACGGCCATTTCCCGCCGGACTGGGAGGCCAGCCTGCTGTTTCCCGAAGAACTGATCCCGGTGGGTGCCCCCAATCTTCTCAACGACCAGCCGTGGGACGTCGCGCGACTGGCGTCTACCGAGTTATTGCACCCGACCCCGGATCGACGCGATTGGCGCAGTTGGCTGGAGTGCATGGGGCTGTCCGATCAGGTGTCGCTCAAGGGCGGGCAGGTGTTCGATACGCTGGAGCTTGGCATGATCGCGGCAGCTCGGGGTTATGGCGTGTCGATGGGGGATCTGCTGATGGTCGCCGAAGATGTCGCGCAAGGTCGCTTGAGTTTGCCGTGGCCGACCGCGGTTGCCAGTGGACTCAACTATTACCTGGTCTGGCCCAAAACCCGTCCGGGAGGTGAACGTTTGCGCCGTCTGAGTGATTTTTTGCAAGGTGAAGTCCGCGCCATGGAATTGCCGACCGTCGTACGCTTGAGCTGAAACGTTCGAGCCCTCACAATGCCGGCCTTGTGCCATAACCCTGCTTATTGCTCAAGTATTGGGCTTTTGCGCCGAATACGTGCTTGTGGAACCGTCGTGCCGGTGTCCGCGATTCACCCCATTCTTAGAATTTTCCGAGCAAGTGCTGCGATCAAGGAGGATCCGGTGGCTCGGCCAGGAGCTATCCATGTCTCAACCTCGCGCCCGGATCGCCTCACAACTGGGCCTCGCGCTCGCTGTGATATTGGCGATTGTCATCAGCGGCAGTACGGTTTTCGCCCTGCGTTCGCTGGATACCGCCAACCTCGCCACTCGTGAAGAGCATCTGGCAAGTGAGGCCCGCCTGCTGGCGGACCAACTGAGCACTTTCCACGGCACCTTGCGTGAAAGCACGCAGCGCCTGAGCGGGTTGTTCGAAAAGCGATTCAGCACAGGTTTGAGCATTCACCCGAGTGAGCCGGTGACGGTTGCCGGCACCCAGACGCCGGGCCTGCACCTGGGCAGCGAAGTGATGAACAACAACTTCAAGGAAGTTGACGAGTTCCAGCAGATGACCGCCGGCGTCGCCACGCTGTTTGTACGCAGCGGCGAAGATTTCGTGCGGGTCAGCACCTCGTTGACCAAACAGGACGGCACGCGCGCCATCGGTACTTTGCTTGATCACACTCACCCGGCCTATGCGAAGTTGATGGCAGGGCAGGGCTACGTGGGTCGTGCCGTGCTGTTCGATCGCTCCTATATGACCCAATACACCCCGGTGCGCGACGGCAGCGGCAAGGTGATTGCGGTGCTGTTCGTTGGTTTCGACTACACCGACGCGCAGAACGCCCAATTTGAAAACCTCAAGCGCTTCCGCATCGGCCAGACGGGCTCGCTGGCATTGCTGGATGAGCAAAACAAATGGCTGGTTCCGCCAGCCGGCGTGCAGGCGCTGGATCAAGCGATTGCAGTGATCAGCGGTTTGGCCAAGACGCCGGGCAAGGGCCAGTTCTGGAGCGACAAGGCTGAAGACTTCTACAGCGTATCGGTGCCGTTCGACGGCGGGCCGTGGTCGGTGGTGGCAAGCATGCCGAAAGCCGAGATTCGCGCGGTGACCTGGAGCGTCGGCACCCAACTGGCAATCGGCAGCCTGCTGGCGATGTTGTTGGCGGTCGGTTCCGTGGTCTGGTTGCTGCGCAGCAAACTCGCGCCATTGAGTGACCTGGTGCGTCAGGCTGAAGCCTTGGGCGCCGGTGATCTGAGCGTGCGTTTGAATGTGTCCAGCAATGATGAAATCGGTCAGCTGTCCCGCGCGTTCAACCAGATGAGCCAGGCGCTGTCGACCATGGTCGAGCACATCCGCCGTGCCTCGGAAGAGGTCAACAGCCGTGCGCAGGCACTTTCCGGCCTGTCCGGCGGCGCGTACGACGGTATGGAACAGCAGTCCGGCGAAATCACCAGCATGGCCGGTGCGGTTGAAGAGTTCAGCGCAACCTCGCTGGACATCGCCGACAACATGGGTGCCACTCAGCGTCTGGCTCAGGAAAATGCCCAGCAAACGCAGATTGGTCGCAGCTCGATGGAAGAGGCTTCGTCGTCCCTTGAGCAAATCGCGGGCGCCCTGAACAGCACTGCCACAGTGATCAACACCCTCGGCCAGCGCTCCCAGGAAATCGGTGGCATTGTCGGCGTGATTACCTCGATTGCCGAACAGACCAACCTGCTGGCGCTCAACGCTGCGATTGAAGCGGCCCGTGCCGGTGAACAAGGTCGCGGCTTTGCCGTGGTGGCTGATGAAGTGCGCAGCCTGGCCTCGCGCACCCGTCAGGCGACGGATGAAATTTCCAGCATGATTCACAGCATCCAGCAGGAAACCGGCAACGCAATCAGCACCATGGAGCAGGGCAACGTGCTGATGCAGGAAGGCTTGTCGCGTAATGCCAACGTTGCTTCGGCACTGGCGCGGATCGATGAGCAGAGTCGTTCGGCCGGGCAACAGTTTGCCGCGATTACCACCGCAACCCAGGAGCAGAGCAGCACGGCGACCTTGCTGAGCAGCAACTTGCAGAGCATCGCGTTGGCCAACAGTGAACAGCGTGAGGTTGTTTCCAACCTTGCGGTGACGGCTAAAGAGCTTGAGAAATTGGCGGCGGACTTGCGTTCCGAGGTTGATCGTTTTCGTTGAGGTGTGGCTGAAGTAGCCATCGCTGGCAGGCTCACGCCTACAGGTCGTCAGAAGATCTGTGGGCGTGAGCCTGCCCGCGATTGGGCTATCTGAATCTCAAAGAACGTCAGTCACACTTGGCGTTGCTGGCGACTTCCTTGCTCGCCAATTTCAACTGTCTGGCCAGTTCCACCGCGTTGGTACTGGCGTAAACCCGGCCACCGGTGTTTTTCGCAATGCACTGTGAAGGCCCGCCGGCACCAATGTTCACCACGTTGACGCGCAAGCGCGGTTGCTCCTTGGCGATTCGACGCGACACCGCACAGACATCCTTCTCACAGCCGTCTTCGCCGTCGACGAACATCACGATCACCGCGTCGTTGTTACGCCCGTCAACCTTGCTGGCGGCTTTGGCCAGACTGTCCGCCAACGGCGTGCCCTGGTTCGGCACCAGACCACGAATACCGTTGATCAGGCGCGCACGATCGGCAAACTTGAACACCCCTTGGTCAGGCGTGCTTTCGCATCCATTGAAGGTGATCAGGCGTGTGTCGATCTTCGGGTCCAGCGCATTGATCATCCCGGCCAGCGAATCCTGGGCGACATTCATGCGGCTGGGTTTGGCGAAAATCTGCAACGTTCGGTTTGGGTCGAGGTACTTGTTCATGTTGTTGCCGAAAAACCAGTCCTCATCGGCTTTCACCGAATTGATGTTCAGTTCCATCGACCCCGAGGTATCGAGCACCACGACAAACTGCGGGACAACGGCATTCGGTGCTTTTTTACGGCAGGCGAAGTTGTCCAGCGTCGGCGCAGGTGCAACCACAACCGGTTTTGGCGGCGGGACAGGCTTGGGTTCTGGTATCGGTTCCGGCTCAGGAACGGGTTCCGGTTCCAGGACAGGCTCAGGCACCGGTTCGACCGCTTGCTCCACCGGCGCCACAACGGCCGCCGGGGGAATCGCGATGACCGCAGGTTCGCGGTGTAGAAACCACCAGAGCAACAGCGCCAACAGCAACAACAGCAGCGCGAGCAGGGCCGCAGCGATCCACCAGCCACGACGCGAGGGCGCTACGACCGGTGCCAGCGGCACCACCGGCGGCACAACCGGTTTCGGTGGTCGCTGGTTCCAGCGCACCACCAGTGGCTCACCATTGAGACTGTAGAGCTTGTCCAGCTCCGGGCTGCCCAACAGGCTGCGCAAGTCATCGGCTACAGTGGGCTGACCGCGTTTTTGCAACTCGTCCGCCAACTGTCCAAGGGACGTCTGGCGCACTTCATAGGTTTGCAGCAAGCGTCGTTGCGCGTCCTCGCTAAGCTCGGCATATGGCGTGGGCTGACCACCCAGTTCGGTCCACCATTCCAGCACATCGCCACTGCCCATCCGCGGTATGGCGAAAAGGCTGGCGGCGGTGGGCGGAAAATGTTTCTGAATGAGGGCAACTTTCGCCTGTAGCGCACTCATCCCCTCCGGTGTGGCGTGCGCATCCCTGATGACCCGCTGCATGACGACGATTCCTGAAAAGGCTGCAGGCCTCGAACGGGAGGCCTGCGGGGTGAACAGTTACTCTTCGTAACCGAGACTGAACTGCAACTGATTAACTTTCTTCTGAAGCACTTTGAGCTGTTCCTGCTTGGCGGCCAGCGTCGCTGGTGAAGCTTTGGCTGTCGGCGCCACCTGCGAGGCCTTGAGCTGCTGTTCTAGATCAGCGATCTGCTTCTGCACCTGGCCTTCATTGCCGCGCCGGCCCTTGAGCGACGTCAGCAACTTGCCCAGCGACTGGTTCAACTCAGCCTGGGACTTCTGCTGGCTGGCCAGATCCGTCCGCGTGCTCAGTTGCTGCGCCTGAATGTTTTCGTAGACCTGACGAAACATCGCGTTTTGCTGGCGGGACTCGGCCAAGGCCAACTCCTTCTGCTTGACCTGATCACTGTAACCACCGGAGTAGTCGCAGTTCATTTTGGTCAGCATGCTGCTGTCGCGATTGGTCGAATCGCATTCGCCAGGTTGGGTCGCGCAACCGCTCAGTGCCAGGACGGCAGTGAGAACTGCCAGTGGTTTTAGCGTCATGTGCTTAACCCAGAGTGATCGCAGAGCGCTGACTGTAGAGACCGTCGACTTCCTTCTGCAGGGCGGCGACTTTCTCGTTCATTTTCAGGATGTTCACATCCACCTGCTTCATTTCGGCGCTGGTACCTTGTGCACGTTCGGCGTCGGCCACTTTGGTGTACTCAGTGACTTTGGTGCGCATGTTGCCGAGGTCTTTGCGCAGGCGCGCGATGTTCTGGTCGATCTCGGCGACTTGCGCCTGAGCCTTGGTTTTGTCGACCTTCTTGTTGGCGATGTCCTTTTTGATCTGAGCGATGCGCGCTTTGTCGTCGTTAATCACTTGTTGAGCGGTCGCGGTACGCGCGATGACGTTTTGCGTGTCTTGCTCGACATCGCTGTTCATCTTCGCCAGACGGGTCGTGGTGTCGGAGTATTCGCTGCGACGCTGGTCCAGATAATAGTTTGCGCCCATGGCCACGCCGCAAGCGGTAATACCGGCGGCGATGGCGCAGACCGCTTTGTTGCTGCTGTTGGACAACGCGCAACTGAGGATGCCGACGCCGGCACCGACGGCGCAGGCCTGGTAACCGGACTTGCTGAAGAACTGCGCGTCACTGCCTTGGGTCAGGCGTGGGTCTGCGCCATCACTGCCGCCGAGCATCGAGCTGCCGGTGTTGGCGCAGCCGGTCAGCAGCAGGCTGCCGGTGAGCACGAAAGCGATTTGAAGCTTGAAGCGAGACCAGAGGCTGCGCGACATGGTGAAACTCCTTGATGACGTGTTTTGCGTGTTGTTATTGAGATACGGTCTTGCAACTGGTCAGCCAGGCGTCGGTGTCGATCTTCTGCTTTTGCAAAAAGGTCTTCTGATTCGCCCAGTGCGTGCGCAAGTAAGGTTTGAGGTCTTGAAGCTGTTTGTTGCGGGTGATGATTTCTTCCATCACGGGAACCTGTGCCTCAAGCAGCGGCTGGCCATACAACGTCGCTGATTCGACGAGGCTACTGGCGTAGTAACGGCTGAGCTTGTGCAGGCGATCTTTCTGCTCGTCGAGCTTGCCTTTGCGCATGTCGCAACTGGCGTCCTTGTCGGCGGACTCACAGTTGAGCTTGTAGTTTTTCTGCAGGAAATCCACGTACTGACCGTCGTCGAGCATCTTGGTGCACAGGAACGCGCCGAGGTTGAGGCTTGCGCGAATCGCTTGGTCACGGGTTTCTTCCTGTTGCTGATTACTGGCGCGCAACTGGTTTTCGAGGGCCTGGAGCTTTTCCTTGAGCGCTTTGTCTTCAACGCCCGAAGCCAGCGAACTGAGGGATTGCACCGTGCCTTTGTCGGCTGATTCGGCTTCCTTGCTGCCGGTACCGAGTTTCTTCCAACTGCTTTCGATACTGGCCACACGTTCGCGAGAGGTCAGCGTCGGCGACACCATGACCAGACGCAGGCCAGTGGTTTTGTTTTTCACCTGGCCGTCAGCGTTGTAGTAAGGCGCTTCCTTGCGCAGAGCGGTACGCAGGTCGGCCTGGCTGGTCAGGTAATTACCGCCGCGCACCACGTAACCTCCTGCCTGGCCGTGCTGGCGGTCCAGTTTGTTCAGGCGAAACGGCTCGAACATCATCTCGTCGACGTTGCCGAGCATGTCGTGCAGGCCCAAGGGATTGGGTTTTTGCAGGCCACTCAGTTGCAGTTTGCCGTTGGACGATTGCGCCCCGGCGAACCACTCGTAGGCGTTAATGCCCTCGGGCATCGGGTAGCGCGTGTCGCGAAACTCCGCCGCGCCGACTTCCAGTCCGCCGCGTGCCGCGAACTCCCATTCGACTTCCGTCGGCAGGCGCAGAAAACCCAGTGCGCCGTCTTCCTTGGGCAGCTTGTCGGCGGCGTTCTTGCGCAGCCACAGGTTGTACTTGTCGGCAGCATCGATGGCCTGCACCCAGCTTACGGCGACTTGCGGCAGGCGCATTTTGGTCGCGGCGGTGGGGCAGGTTTCTTCAGTCAGAGCGGTGTATTGCAGCTGGCTCATCTCGTACTTGGCCATCAGGTAGTAACGGGATTTTTCGCTTTTACTACCGGTAAAACTGCCAGCAATGAAGGTCGGGCGAGTCTGTTCGACATAACCGTATTCCGCGCCATCCTGTCCGATATTGATCGGATAATCGTCGAGTGGCCCAGCGACAGGAATGAATACCTTGCGAAAGACCATCGAGCCTTCGCAAGGCATCGGTAGAACAACGTCGCTGGCTTCGGGCATCGGGTTGTAATACTTCTCTTCCCAGCCCGCCGCCGAGGCGTCGAGCAGGTAGCCCAGGCTCATGGGCAACAGCAAGCCAAAACGTTTATAGCTCACGCAGACTCTCCGCAGGTTGGATGCTGATGGCTCGCACGGCACCGATCATGGCGACCAGTGCAGCGACCAGAAAGGTCAGAAGCAGGGCGGTGAAGCCGTGCCAGAAAGTGATGTGGCAAACGAAAGTGCCGGTGGCCTGGCTGCTCCCGAGCAGGTAATCGAACAAATGACTGCCGACGGCATAGAACCCCAGCCCGCCGAGGTAACCGGCCAGACTCAGCAGCAGCGCTTGCACAATCACGAAGCCCGCAACCGCCGCACGCTTGAAGCCCAGCAGACGCATGACCGCGAGGCTTTTGCGTTTACGGTCGATGTTGGCCAGAAACGCCCCGACCATCGATGCCACGCAGCCAATCAGTGCCGCTAGCGCAATCACACCGAAGATCAAACCCAGTACATGGTTGATGGCTTTGACGTTGTCGATGTCGGCCAGTCGGCTCGAGGTTTCGATGTGTTGTTCGTTGAGCCAGCGTTCCAGCGGTGCAACTTGATCGATGTCACGCGCATACACCCGAGCGCGGGCGTACAGCGGTTGCAGAGCACCTTGCGGCTTGCCGGTGTCGAGGCCTAAAGCACTGACCTGATAGCCGTCGCGAAAGCGTTCGAGATCCAGCAGCAATGGCGGTGCGACAAACCCGGCGGCGCGGCCGAAGCGTGCACCATCAAGTACGGCGAGTACGGTCAGGGTCATTTCACCGCGCTCGTTGACGCCATCCAAGCGTCGCAGCACGCGCAACTGCACACGGTCGCCGGGCTTTGCCTGCAAGCGTTGCGCAGCGCGGGCGCTGAGGATCACTTGATCGCCCACAGGATTGAGTCTTGGCAGGTTCAGCTGAGGATCGCCGGGTTCGGTGGCGATGATTTCCGCGCTTTCGACAAACCGTTGCATACCGATCAGCAAGTCAGCCTGGGTGTTCAGCGAGCGGGTCTGGCCGAGGGCAAATCCGGTTTCAGGTCGCTGGCGCAGGCGCTCTATCCAGGCACTGTCGTAGTTGCCGTTGCTGAGCATCTTCACTTCAAGGTTGCGTGGGTCGCGCAGCAGCTCATCCTGTAACTGACTGACGACACCGTGCTTGAGCCCGAAAAGCAGCAGCAGCGGTGCGATTACTGCCATCAGCGACGCGGCAATGCACAGCGACAACTTGCGGTCGTGCCAGAGGTCTTGCAGGGCCAGCGTTGCCAGCAGGCGCACGCGGTCAGTCCATCGGTTCAAACAGTGTTTCTCCCTGACGGCTGACAGCGCCGAGCCTTGGCAAACCGAAATCTTTGAGCAAAGCCCAGTCATGCGAGACCACCAGGGCACTCAAGCCCATACTCGACACCAGACTCAGCAACAATTCGAACAAACGCCGGGCGCTATGAGGGTCGAGTGCGGCAGTCGGCTCGTCGGCCAACAGCAACAGCGGCTCATGGGCAATCGCTCGCACGCAAGCCACTCGCTGACGCTCGCCGATTGATAACGCTTGTGGTTGTTTGCCGAGCAAACCTTGCAAACGCAGCACCTCAACCGCGTGGTCGACGTGAGCGCTTTGTGCCGGCATCCCCAGCAAACGTCGTGGCAGGTTGATGTTGTCTCGCACGCTGAGAAACGGCAGCAACCCACCACTTTGCAATATGAATCCCAGATGCCGTGAACGCACCGCCGCCAGCCCCGGCTGATCATCTGTGGCGAGCAACCGAGCGATGTCTTCAGGTGCTTCGGGTTGCGTCGCGCACTGCGCCAGGCCGAGGCGAAAGCGTTCGAGCTCGACCGGCGCAAGCAATAGGCCGATGGCTTCAAGCAGCGTGCTTTTGCCGCTGCCGCTCTCGCCGGTGATGGCGAGGATTTCCCCGGCACCGACCTGCAAACGCGGCAGGCGCACATGGTGGGCCAGTGCGCCTTCACCGCGGCGCACCAACAGGTTCTTGATATCGAGCATCGGCGTCTCGTTAAGGCATCATTTCCAGAGGCACGGGGTAAACGTTGTCCCGGGCGTCACTGTCCTTGGCTAATGCCACCCAACGGTCGACGTCAGCGTTATAACGCTGGTAGTGCCGTAGTTTGGTATTGAGCGTGCGGATGAATTTCTCTTGCGCAAGGCCGTCCCAGCTCTTCCAGGTCTCCTCGTCGAGGTTCAGCACTTCGCTCTGGTACGGCAGGTCTTCGAGGTACTCACCGAGCACGCCCATGTCCGCCAATTTGGCGTTGCTGTTTTGCTTGAGCTGATTGGGATCGGCACCCATGGTCGCGGCCACGGAGCGCAGACGCTCGAACATTTCCGTTGGCGAGATCAGGCCTTCGTTGGCGGCGTCGAGGATCTGTTTCATCACCTCACTCAGGTCGCTGAGCTGGGATTTGGTCAGCAGTACGCGTACATCGGTGGTCGGGATGTTCTGCTTGATCAGGTCGCGGTCGGTGATCCACGCCTTGAACACGGGCGGGGCCTTGCTGTTGGTTTTCTCGCCCAGATACGCCAGTTGCATGGCGTGGCCGATCAATGCCGAGTCTTCGAGCATCTTTTTCTCGGCTGGATCCTGCTTGGCGTTCAGCGCACTGCCGATCGCGTCTTCGCCCATGTAGGCGGCTTTAACCTGCGAGGTGATTGCCATGGCCAAGGTATCGACCTTGCGTCCGAACTCCTGAATGTCGCCAGCGTTAACGGGGTAGTACAGCGAAGTGTTGGTACCCGGGTAAGTCGACAGGTTTTGATACTGCGCCTCGGCTTTGGCGTGGTCCTTGATGCCGGCCGGGGTCTTCAGGTGCAGGGTATAGATCGCCACGCCGGGGTTGGCGGCTTCGAGCCGAACCTGTGCGGCGCTCAAACCTGTTTTCGACAATTTGTCGTCGCCTTCAATGGCGCCGGCATCCGTGATCAACACCACATAACGCGCGCCAAACTGGCTCCAGTCGACCTTGTCGATACTGTGCATTACGCCGGCGTAGGCATCTTCGTCGAAGCTGCTGCTGGAGACCTTGGCCTGCTTGAGGTCGGCAACCTTGGCGAGGAAGTCGGCGCTGTCTTTTACCTTGGTCGGATCGGCGTACATCTTGGTGGTGTATTCCAGCCCTGGCACCGCCTGGGTGCTGGAGCGGAACGCGACCAGTCCGAACTTGACCTGCTTGCCGAGGTTTTGCGACTCGATCTGCTGATACACCTTGCGGATCGCCTCGCGAGTGCGGTCGATATACGGGTCCATCGAGATCGTTGAATCGATGACAAACACTACCGCCGCACTGAACGCCTTCAGTTGGCTGGTTGCCTTGTCTTCGGCCTCCTTACTGCCGGGCGCGGCGTTGTCAGCGGCACCTTTGGCTTCTTTTGCGTCGTCCTTGCTGACCGACGCAACATTGAGCAGGCGGGTACGAAACCCTGCTTCTGTCATGACCTCTTCGCCGCTGAGTACCGGTAGCAGGTAAAACTGCTTTTGCAGGTCGACGAAATATTCAGGCTCCTGGGCCAGTACGCCGGGGGCCTGTTTGCCTTTCTTCAGCGCAGCCCGCAACGGCGCGACTTTGCTCACCGGGTCCGGCGCATCGAGGATGCCTTCGACGGTCTTGCGCTCTTTGAAAAACAGCAGTCGGTCGCGATTGGCCGGGTTGGTGAAGGCCAGCGTTAGCTGCATTTTCCAGTCGGTTGTGCAACTGGCGGGCAGCCAGCCAATGGTTTTGCCGTAGCTATCGGGGCCTACTTTCAGCCATTCGGCGTTGCTCGCCTGAGCCCGCTCGTACACATAAAAACGGCTGAACACGGGTTGCTCTTCGCCTGCTGCGCCGCCCGCCGCCGGGCTGATTTTGCAGCCCGGAGTGGTCAGCACCCGCTGGAACAAGGTTTTTTTTCCTGCCTGGATCAACGGTTTGTCATCGGCCATGGCCAGCGGGCTGATGCACAGCGCCAGCAGCGCGGCACCGCTCAACAGAAAACGATTGACGGACGAGCGCATCACTTTTGCAACTCCTCGAAACGCTGCTTGGCTTCGGCGTTATTCGGGTCCTGGGTCAGGATCGTTTCGTACCAGTAGGCGGCGGTGGCGTTATCCGCTGCCGGGAAGCACTCGCTGGCCTTGAGGTATTTCGGATCGTATTCATGCGCATAGGCGTTGGCGATCAACGCGTCGCCGGCTTGGGCGCGGTTGGCGTAAAGGCGCTGGGCGACACCACAGTGTTTGCCGGCCTTAGCCTGGTTGATGATCTCCAGCAGCTTGGCGCTGTCGGGCGCCGCTTTGATGCAGTTCTGCACGAACGTCAGCTCGGGCAGGCTGTTCATGCTTTCGAGCGTGCACGCCTGAGCTGCGCCGGTGGCCGGTGTGTTTGTCGCAACGGCCGGGGTTGCGGCAGCCGGTTCCGGAGTGCGTTTCATCAGCCAGAAACCGACGGCCGCCGCTAATAGCAGCAGCACAACAATGGCGAGAGCGATCAAGCCTTTGTTGCTTTTCTTCACCGGTGCGGGTGCCGGGGTGTAGGCGGGCTCAGGTGCGACCGGCTCAGGCTCTGCCTCTGGCTGCGCGGCGGGCAGCACCAGTTCGGGCAACTCGGGGATTGGCGGTGCCGGTGTACTTGACGTGCTCAGTTCTGCGCCACCGTAAGTCGAGCGGGTTTCGCCACCGGCCGATGACGGCAGCAGCCCGACACCTGGGCGGACTACGCCAACGTCGCAATGGCCCTGGCTCTGCTCACGCAGTTCAATACGAAACTGCGAATTGGTGCCACCTTCCAGCAGCGGATCAACCACCTCCGGGCCAACCTGTGCTTCGAGGGCTTCACCATTGGCGGCAAGGTTGAAACGCGAAACCTTGAACCAGAACGGGTTGTTGCTCCAGGCTTGTTGATCCTGGAGGTAGAAACTGTCCTGGTTGCGCTGAATGGAAAACTCCAGATGTTCTTCGCCACCTTGCCATTTCTTTACAGTAAGGCAGGCCCGGCCAGGCACATTGGGCTCTAACGCGAGCAGGTCGACACGAATTGGCATTGCTTATCTCGCTGCGAAGGCTGTGAGCACTTGGCCCAGCCGTTCGTTCTGTTCAGGGGTGATTTCGCGACCGGCACCATGGCCGGCGTTGTCCAGAGTGATATAGGCCAGACCGGAGAGCCAGTCGCCCAAAAATAGCTGTGCCTGGTTTGACGGTTGGGCCGGCAGTTGCGGAACCTGTCCCGGGCCGATGTCGGTATAAAACGAGAACAGCGGGGCCTTGGCGCCGGCACGGCTGTTCGGGCGTTCGCTCAGCGGTTTCTGGATGTAGCCGAACCAGGAAACGAAGTCGCGCAGCACGCGCTGCACTTCCAGCACTTGCCGCTCGACCAGTTGATCGCGACGGGCGCCACTCTGTGCGCGCTTGAGCACGGCCCGGCTCAGTTGCCCTGGCAAGTCCTGGCGGTATCCGGCGGTGATCAATTCATCGACCACGGCCTCCAGTAACGCTTTCTCCAGGCCCAGCAGGTTCAGCAGGCTTTGTCGGGTCGTCAACTCACGCAGGTTGGCGATCCAGGCTTTAAAGGCCGCTTTGGCAAACCGGTGTTCATTGCTTTGCAGCTCCGGCGCCGAGGCAGAGGTTTTATTGCTGGCGGGTGGGCTGTCCTGCCCCAGGTCACCACCGAAATCGAAATCGAAACCGGCGTCGTTGCCATACAGGCTCTGGCTCGGTGCCGCCGCAACCGGCTCATCGCTGGCGGCATTTTCGTCATCGGTTTCGTAGACACCACTGAGGTACAGATCCCGAACTTCTTCGCTGGGCATGTCGAGTTGATCAATCAACTCCCCAAGCACCGCGGGGCGACGACCGAGCCCCGACAAGATCATCTGCGCCTGGGCTTTTTTGGCCGCTGCCGCACCGTCACCGTCGGCGTGGTACCAAGTGCTGAGGCCATGAGTGGTGAGGCCTTCGAGGCATTCGTCCAACTGCTCGCGGATGCGCTGCAGCTTGAACTCGATCTTCGCCACACCCGTGAAGCTGCCGCTGAAGTGACTGATGCCACCGTCATCATTGCGCAGCATCTCTGCCCAGGCTTTAGCCGGATGGGCGACGTGTTTGCACACCAGTGCGTTGTTGGCAAAACTGGTGCCCAGCGTATCGATGCGTGTCTGATAACTGCTGTTCAGGCCCGTTTCGGCGCCGCTGTCGTCCTGCACGATAAACGCCGCGTCCATGCGTGGTTTGCGCACCAGGAAGGTGTTCTGAAACGGCGTACCGGCCCAGTCGCTCATCCAGCTCAGGCTGCCGAAGCGCTCGAGCATGGTCAGCTTGACCATGCCGTTCCAGCTCTCGTCGTACTGATCAGCAGTCAGGCTCAGGGAGTTGGTGATGCGCAGATCGAGCATGGTCAGCGCCCAGATCAGACCGGTCTCGCGTTTGCTACGGGCGGCGGCATCGGGGCCCTGGGTTTTTTCGATCCACCGCGTCAGCACCGGGCCAACGTCGTTGACGTCACTCTGTTTGGTCGAGCCGGTGCAGACCACCAGCGCATTCATTTCCTGATTGTCGGTGTAGCGTTCGAACAGGTAAGCAACCTTGCCGCGCAGTATCAGTTGCGAGACGGAATTGTCCTTGGTAGCTGATTCCGGGTCTTTGGAATCGGCAATCTCATGCAGCTTCTTGCGACCGCGATATCCCGGGAAATCAAGCAGGTCGACCTCATTGACGATGTCGTCCGCCGGCGCGTTGACCAGTCCGAACGTCATCTCGGCCGTCAAGGCCGCCAGTTGCGCAACGGGAATGCTCTGAACATTCTTCAGTTGCCCGGAGACACAAGGACGTACGTCGATCGGCAAATCCGCCGCGCTGCCGAAGCGCTCGAGAATGTCGACGTTCATGATGCTGTCGCGTTGGCTATAGGTGTCGTTCTCGAGCGTCACCAACGCTTTGATCGGTGCAAATACGGTCTCGGGCAGACCTAGCTTGTGCAGCGCGCCGGCCAGTTGTTGGTAGACGCGCGTCAGTTCGCTCTGCTCACCCCAGAGGATGGCGAAGAGCTGCGCACGTTCCTGGTAATTCAGGCGTGGTGCCAGTTGCAGCGCCTTCGGCCAGTACAGGTGTTCGAGTTTCTTGACCGAGTTTCGGAAGTTGTCCCGCAGGTAATCCCACAGCGACACCAGATCGTCAGCGCTGACGCCTGGCTGCAACGGCCCGTTCTCGCGGCCTTCAAACGGTTTTAGCACACGCTGGATGCGTTCTTCGTCGATCTCGTAGGAGATCCGCTCCAGGTCGAAGTCCTTGAACCAGGAGTTGGCCAAAATCTTCGCCAGTTCGATTTCCTTGAACAAGGTCAACTCCACCGGGAACTGCGGGTCCTGGCTTGGCATTGCGCGGCGGCTGAAGCGTGTCACAAGGCCAGTGGCTTCCTTGCCGCCACCGACCGGGTTGATGTGCCGAATGAAGTCCAGGCGCTGACCACCGAAATCGGTTTCCAGTTTGCCGTTCTCGCCGGCTGCAAGGGCCGATATCAGATAGGACTTGCCCGCCTGGGATAAACCGAAAAAGCCTATGGTCATTGGCGTGCAGGCCACACGACCGAGGCTGTGAGCCAAGTTGCGGGCGCGGTGCAGGCGTATGTTCAGATTGTCGGCTTCGCTGTCCAGACGTGGCGCGTTGACGCGTGTCTGGTCAATCCAGTCCAGTGCCTGACCGGCACCTTCATAAACCGCAGCCCACTGGGCAGAGAGCTGACGTTGATCGGGGGTCAGGTCATTCATTTGCGTTTCACACTTCCACTGTCGAGCCAGTACTTGGTCTCGCTCAGGCCGGCGTCGAGCATGGTGTTGAGTTCCAGTTCGAGGTCGCTGCGCGGGTTGAAGTTGACGTTGTTGCTGTTGGATTCGATGTCACGCACCGAGAGTCGGTCGCTGACCAGATCCTGTTTTTTTGTATATTTGTCGGCGGCCTTGACCTCAAACCGCACCTTGAGCAGCGGCGCACTGCCGTTTTCACCCACCGCACGGGAGAATTTCTCCCGGCCGGTTTTGGTGAAACGCAAGGTGTAGAGCGGCGATGCCGACCAGCGATCAGCGGCGAGTTGACGGAAACCGAGGCGCAGATCACCACGCATTTCCAACTGCGGGGTGTCGGCTTCATCGTCCTCGCCGATTTCCGGCAACTTGATCTTGTAATCTTCGGACTGGATGTCGCGGTAAAGCACGTCGGCATCCTTGATCACGTTGTTCAGATCGATCACGCCGATGTGCTTGACCGTTGAATACGGTTTCAGCGCCGAAGAGCGGAAATAGAAGTTCGGCACACTGTGGTTGGCGCATAACAGGCACAGCATGGCGCCGACCGACGCGGTACTTTTCGGGTCGTCGATGCGACCGTTCTTGTGGAACGGGTACCAGCCGCCGGTCCGGTAGTTCTGCAGCGCCAGAATGCGCCCCGGAGGCAGCGGCAACACCTTGCGGATAAACGCCTGAATGCCGGGCAGGCGCGAAGGCCTGCCAGTCAGCAACAGGACGTCGCACGGGTATTGCGCGACGACTTCACACAGCGCACCGAGAATCTTGGTGATGTTGATCTGATCGTTGAGGAACGCGGCATGAAGCTTTTGCAGGTCGAAGCTGATCTGCGCTTCATACAGGTCGAAATTGCTCTGCCCGCCGACGTCGCGGCGTACCGCCGCATTGACGTATTCGAGCACGGTCTGACTGATCGCATGGTCGCCGAGCAACTGTCGATAACTCTGCGGACTGACTTCCTGCGGGACTTGCGGATCGTAGTGCTCATACGCCTTGAGCAGTGCCAAGCCGAGTGGCGAGAACACTTGCAGGTTCAATTGCTGGCGCAGGATAACGTCCTGGGCGCTGACCGATTCGTCGCCGCACAATCGTGACATCAGTGAGTCCGGCGCCCTCACGCCAGCATTCTGCAAGGCTTTTTCGAAGCTGGGTAGGATGAAGTCCTGAATCACGTCGAGCAGAATGTCATCGCCGGCGACTTTGAAACCGTCACGGAAACGCTGCTCCGGCACGATGTGCACATTGCTGCCGCTACCGGTATTGCCGGCGCGGTCGAGGCGGTAATCGGTAATGACCAGGTCAGTGGTGCCACCGCCAATGTCGATGGTCGCCAGCGTGATGCGTTCGCGATCGGTCTTGTCTGGCCGGGCGATGGTGTCGAAAAATTCTTCTGGGTGACCGGCGAAGTTCTCGTTGACCTCGGTGTACAGGTACACCAATTGCCCGCAGGAGGCTTCGTCCCATTCGACGCGGATGCTCGGGATCGGCGTGCGCGGGCTGGCCGCTTCATCTTGATGCGGGTCCTCTTCGCCGACGTGCCATCCGAGGCTTTTCCACACCAGGCCGATGGCTTGCAGCATGCGCTCGTTGAGAATGCTGCGTTCGGCCTGAGGCATCCCCGGCGGCACAGTCAGGGTGATGCTGTTGAGTTGGCGCGGCGAGCGTGTATGCCCTTGGCGCGAGCGCTGGGCCGGGCTGTTGATTTGTGACAGCGCTTGCGCCAGCACTTCGGCGAGCATGAAAGTCATCAGTGAGCTGCGCGAATAACGTGGCATGAACACCGGCAGACGGTCATCTTCGTCGAGGCTGTAGAGTGCTTCGCCAGTTTCGTTGATCAGGTGCGAAAACGGTGCGGCGGTGGCGTATGGCTCGTTGTCGGTTTTGACGTACGAGCAGTTGAATCGCCAGCCAGGCGCGTAGGCCTTTTCGTCCCACAAATAACGTTTCGGACTCGACAACCCCGTCGAGCCTTCAGTGCCGCGACGACGACTGGCCAGACGCCCGGCCTCGTTACCAACGCGAGCGATCGTTGCCCATTGGAACGCATCGTGCCGACCACTTTTGACCGAGCAATGGTCCTTGCCAAAGTTCGCCTGAGCGAACTCGACGCGGCTTTCGAACGGCTGGTTGTAGGTGTGTTCCGGGGTGATCAGGTCGCGCAGTTCCAGCACGTAATTGTGCTTGAGTCCGGAGCCGGCCTGACCGTGGTTTTCGATGAGGATGCCGCAAGTGCGCGAGTTGCCGACGTCGAGGACCAGGTCAACCGGGATCGATTGACCGTTGCTGTCGTTGGCGACCACTTTGAGTTCCGGAATGTCGACTTTCGGCCGGGCCGTCGACTGCATCGCTGTCGATGGCTTGCCCAACAGGCTCAACACATTGAGGTAATGCGCTAGGTGATGGTTGGCGCGGATGTCGATGTCGAGTTCTTCGCGCGAACGATGGCTGTTGCCCTCGTTGAACAATTCGAGCAGCCATTCATTAACCCACGGCTGAGTCAGGAACCAGCGGGTTTCGCTGGCCTTGGTCGCCAGTTTGAAAGACACACCGGAGCTGATGTCTTCTTCGTTCGGCGCCAGGTAAGCCGTGCCGTCACGCTTGGGCATCACGCGGCTGTCGAATGCCATGGTCAGGCGGTGCGTGTTGCCGTCGATGTCTGGATTGGCCAGTTTGACCAGGCGCATGCGCGACCAGTTGCTCGGGCCTTCATCGAAGCGGTGCGGTGGCATGAAGCGGAAAAACGGGATTGGCAGCCAGACACCGTTGAGCAGATCGAGACTGCTTTTCATGTCGATGCTGAACGCCGGTTTAGCCTTTTCGATCTTTTCCGGTTCGGGCTCGTAGAAGTAGAAGTCTTTCTCTTCGTTGTACATCAACCGGCAAACCAGCCCGCTGATCATCGGAGCGAACTCGCCGGCGGGCTCCTTGCGAGGGTCCAGGCGCAGAGCGAAATCCATGAACTGGATGCCGGTGTCGCTGACGAGCGTGACGGTGTCTTCGAATTGGGTGACT
The DNA here is from genome assembly GCF_044743445.1 of Pseudomonas sp. NPDC087615. Classification (NCBI taxonomy): domain Bacteria; kingdom Pseudomonadati; phylum Pseudomonadota; class Gammaproteobacteria; order Pseudomonadales; family Pseudomonadaceae; genus Pseudomonas; species Pseudomonas sp. NPDC087615. The sequence goes on from NZ_JBIUWM010000014.1 coordinate 22,328, forward strand.
TCAGGCAACATTTCGCGTTATTCCGTGCTTATTCGCCCATTTGTCGCATGGACATGGGGAATTGATCTTTGCCATAACCGCCCGTGCAGTCGGCGACCGTGGTCGCTCCTTTGCGGCAGTTGACCTTGGGCATGTCGTAGGTGCTGCCATCGCCGCAGACGGCCTGGCCCTGACTGTCGATGGCGAGGCTGCCGCCTTTCATGGCCGCGACGACCGGGCCGCTGCATTTCGAGCCATCTGCCTGATGCACCGTCACTTCGCCCTTGCCGTCCTTGAACTGGTACTCCAGGCGCAGCGGTTTTCCGGTGCGGCGGTCTTGAATGCCGGCGCCGGCACGGTATTGGCCATCAAGGAAATTGGCGGCACCGTCAGCGGCGTCCGGTGGAATGCTCAGGGCCGGGCCTGCTTTTGTCGCGCTGGCTTTTTCCGGGTCGGCCGCTGGAGTGGCCGGCGGGGCGGTCTGGTTCTCGGGTTCGATGGCAGGTGCTTCGGCGGCTGGGTCCTGATTCACGCCAGCGTTTGCGGCATCCGCTTCGTTGCCGTCAACTGCCGGGGTGTCTCCTCCCTGCATGTCGCCCCCCGCCGTGCCGGCGTCGACACTGGCACCACTGCCGATAACCGGGGTGCCGGTTAGTGTAGTGGCGTTGCCGGTGAGTTGCGGCTCCACTTGCCTTTCCACGGGCACGACCCCTTCAGGCAGCAAGTTTACGGCCACCAGTGGGATCGGCACGCAGCCGCGCAGGCCGAGCAACAACCATAGCAACAGCAACAGGAAGGGCAGCAGCAACAGCCACCACCAGCGTCGCCACCAAGGGCGCGCCACAACCGGCACCACAGGCGCGATGGGGGGCGCTACAGGGGGCGGCGTCTCGGGAGGCAGCGTGAAGGTTAGCGGTACTTGATAGAGGCAGTGCAGTGGGTCGCGATTGCGATCAGCCCCCGCGTGCTCAAAACCCCAGAAGGTGAGTACGGGCTTACCTTGAACCAGGTAGACAAAGTTTTCGTCGGGGAAATGGATGACGCGCTTGAGCAACTTGCCGAACACGGCTTTGTCGCCTTGCTGCTGTTCGTCCGGATCAGTGCCCAAAAACCGCTGGCTCAAGTCTTCGAGTGCAGACTTCAGGGCTTCCAGTTGGCGACGAGCAGGCGCGCGCTCTTCTTCGGTCGCACTGCTCCACGGGATCACATCGCCGTCGAGGCCGCTGTACCAATCGATCTGATTGCCCAGTTCATCGCTTTGGGGAATGGCCAGGTGATCGACCATTTCGGGGTTCTTGCGACGAATGGCTTCGCGCAATTGCAGAGCCGCCCGGTAAACGGGTTGACCGGTTTCGCCCAAAGCTGTGAATGATCCGCTCTTGCCGCTGCGTAATAGTGCCCCGCGCATCCATACTCCATATGTTCCGTTGCGCAATGACAGGCGTGAATGCCTGTACCTTGATCCTGCATTTAGCTGGCGACCTTAATGTCATTATGATGTCGCCGTCAATCAGCCAATGGGCCAAAACCGAACGAGGTTAGTTCAAGAAAGCAGGCCTTGCTCGAGATTAATTTTTCATTTGACGAGGAGGCTATCGGAGATGCTGTTTTTGTACTTGCTGAAACGTTTCATCAGCGCTATATAAAAACTACAAATCCAAGAAAAGGCCTTTCCATGACTTCGCTCAAACTCGCTGTCGCCCTCTGCACGATGGCTGCTGCTTCTCAGGCAATGGCCTGGGATTACATCCTGCTCGACACTGACAAACCTGCGCAAAACTGGACAATCACGAGTGAGCAACTGGGCGTAAAAATCGACAAACCGTTTTCCGTGACACTGCGAACCCTGCATGGCGGTCGTCAAGAAGGGGTGGGCATTGTCGACATCGATAACGGAGCGATGAAACTCTCGGTGGTGCCGACCCGTGGCATGAATGTCCTGCACGCCTCCGTTGGCAACGTGCGTATGGGGTGGGACTCGCCGGTCAAGGAGGTGGTTAACCCGGCATTCATCGAACTCAATGGCCGCGGCGGATTGGGCTGGCTGGAAGGTTTCAATGAACTGGTGACCCGCTGCGGCTACGAATGGGTCGGTCATCCCGGCATGGACAAGGGTGAGTTGCTGACCCTGCACGGACGCGCTGCCAACATCCCGGCCAGTACCGTTACGCTGCACATCGACGAAAAACCGCCTTACGCCATCAGCCTGCGTGGCGAGTTGAAAGAGCAGGCGTTCAAGAAAGTCGATTTTTCTGTAGCCACCGAACTGGTCACCGAGCCCGGCAGCGTGCGTTTTGCACTCAACGATACGCTGACCAACAACGGCGATTATCCGAAGGAATACCAGGCGCTGTATCACAGCAACTTCAGCACGCCGTTCCTCGAACAGGGTTCACGTTTTGCTGCGCCGGTAAAACAGGTGTCGCCGTTCAACGACAAGGCCAAGGATGAATTGGCGAGTTGGCAGACGTATCGCGCACCAACCAAGGACTACGACGAAACCGTCTACAACGTCGTGCCCTATGCCGACGCCAAAGGCGAGACCCTGGCCGTTTTGCACAACAAGGCCGGCAGCCTTGGTGTCTCCGTCGGCTTCAATACCCAGCAATTGCCGGTGTTTTCCCTGTGGAAAAACACTGACACCCAAGGGCAGGGCTATGTCACGGGGCTGGAGCCGGGCACCAGTTTCTCCTACAACCGCCGCTATCAGCGTCCGCTGAATCTGGTGCCGACCATTGCGCCGAAGGAACACAAACAGTTCCAGATCAGCTACAGCCTGCTCGCGGACAAAGCTGCCGTGGATAACGCCTTGAAGCGAGTAACCGAAATCCAGGCCGGGCGTGAAACCGAAGTGCGGCAAGCGCCGCTGGTTGATCTGACCGAGCATTAAGGCGTCGCCGGCCGGTATTGCAGCGCTTCGGCCAGGTGTTCACGCCTGATTGCATCGACTTGCTCAAGGTCGGCCAGGGTTCTGGCGACCTTGAGTAACCGATGGGCCGAGCGCAGCGATAGCGTTAGCCGTTCACAGGCTGATTCCAGCCATTTTTCATCGGCTGTGGATAACGTGCAGTGCCGCTTCAACCCCGGAAGATCGAGAAACGCATTGGCACAACGCTGACGCTTTTGCTGGCGCTCTCGGGCTTCGGCCACCACGGCGGCTGCACTGGCGCTGTCCTCTCCCGGCTTCACCGTCGGATTCAGCGCCGTCGCCTCCCGCGCTACCGTCAGGTGCAGATCTATCCGATCCAGCAATGGCCCCGACAGTTTGTTGCGATAACGCTGGACCATGTCCGGCGTGCAGGAGCACTTGCCGCTCGGCTCGCCGAGATATCCACAGGGACACGGATTCATCGCCGCCACCAACTGGAATCGCGCCGGAAAGCGCACGCGATCCTTGGCCCGCGCAATCACGATATGCCCGGACTCCAGCGGCTCACGCAGCACCTCCAGTACCTTGCGGTCGAACTCGGGCAGTTCATCGAGGAACAGCACGCCATGGTGGGCGAGGGTGATTTCGCCAGGCTGCGGTTTGGAGCTGCCACCGACCAGTGCCGGGCCGGATGCGGAATGGTGCGGTTGGCGGAATGGCCGCTGCGGCCAGTGGGTCAGCGGCACGCCGCTGGCGACCGATTGAATCGCCGCCACTTCCAGCGCTTCACATTCAGATAGCGGCGGCAGCAGCCCCGGCAAGCGACTCGCCAGCAAGGTCTTGCCCGTCCCCGGTGGCCCGCTGAACAACAGGTTGTGCGCGCCCGCCGCCGCAATCAGCAGCGCCCGTTTCGCGGCCATCTGCCCTTGCACTTCATTGAGGTCGGGATAGGGTTTGGCGGCATGGATCAAACCGTCCGAAACGTAAGGCTCCACCGGCGTATGCCCATTGAAATGCGCCACCGCTTCCAGCAGATGATCCACCGCAAACACCTTCAACCCTGAAGCGAGACACGCCTCCTCGGCATTTGCCCGTGGCACCACCAGCGCCCGCCCGGCCTTGCGCGCCGCCAGCGCTGCCGGCAACACTCCTCGCACTGGCCGCACGGCGCCGGACAATGCCAGCTCACCGAGACACTCCACATCGTCCAGCGTCAGACACGGCACCTGCACACTCGCCGACAGAATCCCCAAGGCAATCGCCAGATCAAACCGTCCGCCATCCTTGGGCAGATCCGCCGGCGCCAGATTCAAAGTGATCCGCCGCGCCGGAAACTGCAGCCCGGAATTGATGATCGCGCTGCGCACCCGATCCTTGCTCTCCTTCACCGCTGCTTCGGGCAGGCCGACCATGGTCAGCGACGGCAGGCCGTTGGCCAGATGGACTTCGACGGTAACGGCGGGAGCATCCACGCCAATTTGGGCGCGACTGTGGACGATGGAGAGGGACATGGTCGTTCCTTGAGCTGAATCGGGGGGCCGCTTCCTGCGGGTTTTTGAAGGGTAGTAGGGGGCGGGTGCATGGGTGGGAAGGTTATGGATGTAAACCTTCACTGGATGTTGCGGGAGACAGTCTCTTTCTGGCGTAAAAAAACCGCCAGCAGGCGGCTTTTCAGTTTGCAGACTTCGGTGAGGCCAAGGCATGCGCGTCGTGCGTGAGCAAACATTTGTTTACTGAAGGTGGACTTGGTTGTTCAAGGCTTGATCAACAGTCCCTGGCCTGTCGGCAGGCTGGCGATCGACAGGTTCATTTTCGCGGCCCAGGCGTCCATGCCTTCTTTTTGCGGCTGGTAGCCGAAGTAGGCGTAGTCATCCAATAACACGAAAGCACCGGGCACCAAGCGGTCCCACAAGTAATCGATGGCGGCCACTTCCGGCATGACACAGTTCATGTCGATGTGCAGGAATGCAATTTGGCTCGAATCGATCTCCGGCAATGTATCCGGGATGCTGCCTTGAATGATTTTGGCACCTGGCCATTCGGCAAAGTTCTTTATTACCGAGTCCAGATTGGTGGTGTAGAAACCCGAAGCGATTTCCTTTTCGTTGCGTTCGAAGACGCCGCTGTTGCGCTCGTCCTCTGACAGATAACGTTCATCCAGCCCGCTAAAAGTGTCGAGGAGATAGAACGTACGCCCCGTGTTGTTCCAGTCAAGGTCGTGCATGATCGCCGAGCTGAGGAAGCCGCGATTGACGCCACACTCGACAAAATCACCGGCGTACTTGGCAGCCGAACGCGCTGCCCACAAACCCAGATGCACTCGCCAGAACCATTTGTAGTCGCCGCCGGCAGCCAGCACTCCACGACCATAGGCGGACATGAAAGATGGATCGATCATGAAGTCGTGATTGTGCTTGGAGGACAGCCCATCGTATTGATAAGGACTGTCAATCTGGGGGTGCAGCGGGTTGTAGAGCTTCTCGACGTAGCGTGCGTCGCCTTTATAAGCGCGTCCCTCTCTCATCCCGTAGTTCATATAGTGGATAGCGGAATCTATGCCGGCGGCTTTGACGTCGGGATGAAGTTCCAGGTATTTCGCCGGGGAAAAATCTGCAGGTAAAGCCATGAAAAGTCCTTTTCGCAAGAGGTTCCTGGCCTTCCGAAGAGGGATCGGTGAGCAAATACCGCCTGATGATCAATCCAGCGTTCGGCGCAGGTCATATTCGTAAAGCTGGAACGACGATGAAAAATGGCAGCTCGCCTAATGCGGCGAGAAGCTTCCATGCGTTGTAGCAAGGCTATCGGGCATTGCCGCATTAGCTTTAACAATGTGGCGAAATAGCGCTGCGCACGGTCTGCAAAAAACGATCAGAGCGATTTGTCGGTCGCAGGATTCAGCTTCGCTTCCATCTCGGCCACCTTCGCTTCGAGGCTCTCGAGGCGAGCGCGAGTGCGGGCCAGCACCACCATCTGACTATCAAACTCTTCACGGCTGACCAGATCGAGTTTGCTGAAGGCACTTTGCAACAGCATCTTGAACTGGCTTTCGATTTCGGCTTTCGGCAGCGGGGTGTCGCCGCTGAACAGGCGGGAGGCGGTGCCGCTCAGGGCGTCGAGGAAGTCTTTGGGCGCGAGCATGGTGAATGTCCTGAAAACAATGGCCGGCAGTGTATCACGCAGTGTCTATAGTCAATCTCGCAGGCAGGGATGCACGCTTTTCGCGCAAGGGGATAGATGGCGACGCACTGTTATTGTGCGTATCCGCATGGCCTTTTGCACGAAGGTGCTTGCGACAGCGGCCAAGCAATTGAAATCAGTGGGTTTTGGCGAGATGGCAAGGTTTCTGCTTAGTGACCTGTGACCCATGCACTGATGCAGTCGCTGTGACGAATGCAGTGCGGCAGGCGGAGCGGGGAGTTTCGTCAGCAGCGGTTAGCTGGCGTCAGTCGGGCAGGTAAGGCCGACGATGCGTTACAAAGCCAGGCACTGCGCTTAGACTTGAGTCGGGTTTGTTTTCCTGGGGCAAGTCCACCAATTCGGGAGAAAGTTTCATGAAGCTAGTCACTGCCATCATCAAGCCGTTCAAGTTGGTA
>NZ_JBIUWM010000014.1:28778-103978 GCF_044743445.1 Pseudomonas sp. NPDC087615
GAGCGCGAGTCGCTGACCGCCAACGGCGAGCAGGGCATTACCGTTACTGAAGTCAAAGGCTTCGGCCGGCAGAAGGGTCACACCGAGCTGTATCGCGGCGCGGAATATGTGGTCGATTTTCTGCCCAAGGTGAAAATCGACGTGGCCATCGACGACAAGGATCTGGATCGCGTTATCGAGGCGATAACCAAGGCGGCCAACACCGGCAAGATCGGTGACGGCAAGATCTTCGTGGTCAATCTGGAACAGGCGATTCGTATCCGTACCGGCGAAACCGATACCGACGCGATTTAAGCCGCCACAAACCCCAACGCCCCAGGAGAAAACAATATGACTCTGCGTAAATTCGCAGGGCTAGGAGCCCTGTTGTCCATCGTAATGCCAAGCCTTGCAATGGCGGCAGACGAAGTGGCGGCCCCAGTCCTCAATTCCGGCGACACTGCCTGGATGCTCACCTCGACAGCCCTCGTGCTGTTCATGACCATCCCGGGCCTGGCGCTGTTCTACGGCGGCATGGTTCGCTCCAAAAACATTCTTTCCGTGATGATGCAGTGCTTCGCCATTACCGGTCTGATCAGCATCCTGTGGGTCATTTATGGCTACAGCATTGCGTTCGACACCACCGGCATGGAGCAGGGCGTCGTCAACTTCAACTCGTTCTTCGGCGGCATGGGCAAAGCGTTCCTCGCTGGCGTTACGCCTGACAGCCTGACCGGCCCGGCCGCGCTGTTCCCTGAGGCGGTGTTCATCACCTTCCAGATGACCTTCGCAATCATCACCCCAGCGCTGATCGTCGGTGCGTTCGCCGAGCGGATGAAGTTCTCCGCGATGCTGATCTTCATGGGCGTGTGGTTCACCCTCGTTTATGCGCCGATCGCACACATGGTCTGGTCCGGTAACGGCGGCCTGCTGTGGGACTGGGGTGTGCTCGACTTCGCTGGCGGCACCGTTGTGCACATCAACGCCGGTATCGCAGGTCTTGTGGCGTGCCTGGTGCTGGGCAAGCGCAAAGGCTTCCCGACCACTCCGATGGCTCCGCACAACCTCGGTTACACCCTGATGGGCGCGGCGATGCTGTGGTTCGGCTGGTTCGGCTTCAACGCTGGTTCCGCTGCGGCGGCCAACGGCACCGCCGGTATGGCGATGCTGGTCACTCAGATCGCTACTGCGGCGGCGGCGCTGGGCTGGATGTTCGCCGAGTGGATCACCCACGGCAAACCTAGCGCATTGGGCATTGCCTCGGGTGTGGTGGCCGGTCTGGTTGCGATCACTCCGGCTGCCGGCACCGTGGGCCCGATGGGCGCACTGGTCATTGGTCTGGCGGCGGGTGTGGTGTGCTTCTTCTGCGCCACCACTCTGAAACGCAAACTCGGTTATGACGACTCCCTGGATGCGTTCGGCGTACACGGTATCGGCGGTATTCTCGGCGCGATCCTCACCGGTGTGTTCGCTGCACCGTCGCTGGGTGGCTTCGGCACCGTCACCGACATCGCCGCTCAAGTATGGATTCAGTGCAAAGGCGTCGGCTTCACGGTGATCTACACCGCGATCGTCACTTACATCATCCTCAAGGTACTGGACGCCGTGATGGGTCTGCGTGTGACCGACGAAGAAGAGTCGGTGGGCCTGGATCTGGCACAACACAACGAACGCGGCTACAACCTGTAAGTACGCGCACTAAAAAACTTGCCCGGTTCGCCGGGCATTTTTTTGTCTGGGATTTGTCATTGAAGGACAAGCTGAAAGGATTTTTCGTACGGCTTTTGTCGTGTTTATGAAGGGTGTTTTTCTGCGGGCAATGGCTTACACCATTGCAGGAATATTAGGGCCTTTGTTTTTTCCCAGAGCGCGCTAGAATGCGCCCCGAACGTGCGGAGAACTGTATGTGGCAGCAGACTCTGATAACCCTGCGGGCGCGACCCCGGGGCTTTCATCTGGTAACGGACGAGTTGATCAATGGCCTGCCTGAACTCAAGGCGTGCCGGGTCGGTCTTTTGCATCTGTGGCTGCAACATACCTCGGCGTCGTTGACCATCAACGAGAACGCCGATCCGGCGGTCCGTCGCGACTTCGAACGATTTTTCAATCGTCTGATCCCACAAGGAACAGACGGCTATGAGCATAACGACGAAGGCCTGGACGACCTCCCGGCGCACTTCAAGGCCAGCGTGTTGGGTTGCCAGATCAGTCTGCCGGTTTCGGCAGGTCGACTGGCACTGGGCACCTGGCAAGGCGTTTATCTGGGCGAGCACCGTGATCATGGCGGTGCCCGTAAAGTCCTTGCCACCTTGCACGGTGAAGGGGCATAGCCGCTGATCAGCAGCGGTGAATGATTTTTTAACGGCGACTTTCGACAGTTGCCAAAGCTGGTCTATAACTAATCTGCTTTTCGCAAGTCATGAGGTAGAACATGAGCGACGATGATCTGGAAAACGACGACCTCGAAGTAGGCGACGAAGACGAGGCCGAGGAAGGCCTGGAAGCAGCAGCGGAAGACGTTGCTGACGACGATGGCGGTGACGATGCGCCGGCCCCGGCTGCCAAAGGCAAAGCCAAGGCTGCGGTGTCGGTTGACGAGTTGCCGAGCATTGAAGCCAAGAACAAGGAGCGCGACGCCCTGGCCAAGGCCATGGAAGAGTTCCTGTCGCGCGGCGGAAAAGTGCAGGAAGTGGAGGCCAATGTGGTCGCCGATCCGCCGAAGAAGCCGGACAACAAGTACGGTAGCCGCCCTATCTGAGGCGTGCCGCTTGCTTGCTGAAAAAGCCCGCCGTCGCTGCGGGCTTTTTCATGCCTGGATTAAAGTTTTTGGGTGCGCCGCTATCCCTGGTGGTAGCGGGCTTGCTCGCGAATGCGGTGTGTCATTCAACTGATATGTTGACTGACACGACCTCTTCGCGAGCAAGCCCGCTCCCACAGGGGGTGTGTCAATTTGAGGAAGCATTCCAGCGCGCCAGCACCGCCGGCAAATCAGTCAGGCTGCGAATTTCGGCATCCGGCAGGCGATCCGCCTCCCAGACTTTGCCCGTTGGGTTGAACCATACCGCGCGTAATCCCGCTTGCTGCGCCCCGGCGATGTCGTCGCCTGGATGATCGCCAATGTGTACGGCTATATCAGCGCTCACGCCACCGCGCTGCAAGGCTTCGTGAAACAGCCGCGCATCCGGTTTGGCAATGCCGATGTCCTCGGCGCACAGCGCGAACTTGAAATAATCCGCCAGCCCTAAACGACGCACATCGGCATTGCCATTGGTGACCACGCCGAGGGCGTAATGGTTGGCGAGAATCTCCAGCACCGGCTCGACCTCGGGAAACACTTCGATCTGATGCCGCGCATGCAGAAACACTTCAAAACTCTTGTCCGCCAGATCCGAGGCTTCGCCGTGGGCGTATCCCGCTTCTTCCAGGGCATGGAACAGCACCCGCCGACGCAGCGCGCTGATGCGGTGTTTGAGGCCCGGTTCATTGGCCAGCACCCGCTCGCGGATCGACCACAAGTGTTCCACCGGCAGCGCGCCCAGATTCGGTGCGTGTTCGCTCAACCATTCGCGTAATACTGCTTCGGCGCTGACGATCACCGGGGCGGTGTCCCACAGGGTGTCGTCGAGGTCGAAGGTGATCAACTGAATGCTCATGAATCATCGCCTTTCATGCGTTTGGCCCGTGGATGGGCACTGTCGTAGACCGCCGCCAGGTGCTGGAAGTCCAGATGGGTGTAGATCTGCGTGGTCTTGATGTCCGAGTGGCCGAGCAGTTCCTGCACCGCGCGCAGATCCTGTGAGGATTCCAGCAAGTGGCTGGCGAAGGAGTGCCGCAGCATGTGCGGATGCAGGTTCTGCCCCAGTTCGCGCTCGCCGGCGAGTTTGACCCGCACCTGAATCGCTCGCGGGCCAAGGCGCCGGCCTTGCTGGCTGACAAAGACCGCGTCGTCCGCCGGGTGGGTCATGGCGCGCAGCGGCAGCCAGTGTTCGAGGGCTTCACGGGCCTTTTTACCGACCGGTAGCAGCCGCGTTTTGCTGCCCTTGCCGAGCACTTGCACCATGCCGTCGGCGAGGTCGAGTTGATCGAGATTGAGCCCGGTCAGCTCGGAAAGGCGCAGGCCGGAGGAATAGAACAACTCCAGAATCGCCTGATCACGCCGCGCAAGAAAGTCATCCTCGACCGCACCTTCAAGCAGTTGCAGTGCGCGGTCGGTGTCGAGGGTTTTCGGCAGGCGGCGCTCGCCTTTCGGCGGCGCCAGCCCGGTGGCCGGATCGTGGTCGCATAGACCTTCGCGATTGAGATAGTGATAGAGCCCACGCACTGCCGACAACAAGCGGGCGAGACTGCGCGAAGACTGGCCCTGTGAATGCAGGCGAGCGACCAGGCTGCGCAGACGCTGGATGTCCAGCGCGGCCCAACTGCCGATGTTCTGCTTGATGCACCAGCCGAGGACTTTATCGAGGTCGCGGCGGTAGGCCGACAGCGTGTGCGGCGACACCTGCCGCTCACTGCGCAGATGTTCGCAGTAAGCGTCCAGTTGTCGTTCCATGTTCAGCGTACCGAGCGCAGGGAGCTGTTGACCCGTGGCAGCACGCGGCCCATGACTTCGGCGATGTAGCTTAAGAACAGCGTGCCGACCGAACTCTTGTAATGTTGCGGGTCGCGGCTGGCGATGGCCAGAATCCCGTGGATACCTTGATGGCTGACGGCGACCACGGCGGTGGAGCCGATCTGCTTGCGCTGTTCTTCGCCAAACAGGAAGTCCAGCTCATGCTCACGCAGGGTGCCGCTGACACTTTTGCCTTCGGTGAGCAGGCCTCCGATGGCGGTTTGTGCATCGGCGTGGCTGACCCAGCGGCCGACCGGGGCCGGGTTGTCGCCAAGCAGGATGAGGCTGACAAAAGGCACCTGAAAGTCCTGGCGCAGGCTGTCTTCGACGCAGATGACCACGTCTTCGAGGCTACTGGCGTCCATCAGGGCGAGGATCAGGCGACGGGTCTTGTCGAACAGGCGATCGTTGTCGCGGGCGACGTCCATCAGTTGCGAAAGGCGATGACGCATCTCGATGTTGCGGTCGCGCAGAATGGTCATCTGGCGTTCGACCAGCGACACGGTGTCACCGCGCTGGTGGGGAATGCGCATCGCCGGCAGCAGTTCTTGGTGTTCGACGAAGAAGTCCGGATGAGCCTCAAGGTATGCGGCAACCGCTGCCGCCTCCAGGCTCTCGGACGCTGATTCGTCGGACTGTCGGGCGGGTACCTGAGGCTTATCGGTCATGGCTTCTGCTCACTTAAAGACGCACTTGTCCTTCGTATACACGTACTGCCGGACCGGTCATCAGCACCGGTTGGCCAGGGCCTGCCCATTCAATGGACAGACGCCCGCCGGGCAAGTCGATCAACAGCGGCGAATCCATCCACCCCTGACTGATTGCAGCAACCGCCGCGGCACAAGCGCCGGTGCCGCAGGCCTGGGTTTCCCCGGCGCCACGTTCCCAGACGCGCAACTGTGCGCGGTGGCGGTCGATGACCTGGAGGAAGCCGACATTGACCCGCGCCGGGAAGCGCGGGTGGTGTTCGATTTTCGGCCCCAGTTCATGCACCGGTGCATTGTTGATGTCCTGCACACGCAGCACGGCGTGTGGGTTGCCCATCGACACGGCGGCCAGTTCAACCGTGGTGCCGTCGACTTCCAGCTGATAGCTGCAAGCCTGCGCCGGGGCTTCGAACGGAATGTCCGCCGGCACCAGACGCGGAGCGCCCATGTTCACACCGATCTGGCCGTCGTTACGCACGTCCAGTTCGATGATGCCGCCCTTGGTCTCGACGCGGATCTGGCGTTTGGCGGTCAGACGCTTGTCGAGCACGAAGCGTGCAAAGCAGCGCGCACCGTTACCGCACTGCTCAACTTCGGAGCCATCGGAATTGAAGATCCGGTAGCGGAAATCCACGTCCGGATTGCTCGGCGCTTCGACGATCAGCAACTGGTCGAAACCGATGCCGGTATGCCGGTCGCCCCATTGCTTGGCGTGCTTGGGCTGAATGTGCGCGTGCTGGCTGACCAGGTCGAGAACCATGAAGTCATTGCCCAGGCCGTGCATTTTGGTAAAACGCAGCAGCATGGGTTACTCCGGCAGCAGGCTTTCGCCGGCAAACAGCTCGGCCACGGTTTCGCGGCGGCGCACTTCAAATACCTTGTCACCGTCCACCAGCACCTCGGCGGCACGGCCACGGGTGTTGTAGTTGGAGCTCATCACGAAGCCGTAGGCCCCCGCCGAATGCACGGCCAGCAAGTCGCCTTCTTCCAGCGCGAGCTCACGGTCCTTGGCGAGGAAGTCGCCGGTTTCGCAGATCGGGCCGACGATGTCGTACTTGCGCGCGGCCGTGTCGCGTGGTTTGACGGCGGTGACGTCCATCCAGGCCTGATACAGCGCCGGGCGGATCAGGTCGTTCATGGCCGCGTCGACGATGGCGAAGTCTTTGTGTTCGGTGTGCTTGAGGTATTCGACCTGCGTCAGCAGCACGCCAGCGTTGGCGACGATGAAGCGGCCCGGCTCGAACACCAGCGCCAGATCACGACCGTCCAGACGCTCGCGCACGGCTTTGATGTAGTCAGCGGCCAATGGCGGCTCTTCATCGCGATAACGCACACCCAAACCACCACCGAGATCGATGTGGCGCAGGTGAATGCCGCAATCGCCGAGACGGTCGACCAGAGCCAGCAAGCGATCGAGCGCGTCGATGAAGGGCGGCAGCGTCGTCAGTTGCGAGCCGATGTGGCAATCGACACCGATCACTTCCAGGTTCGGCAGATGCGCGGCGCGCACGTACACGTCTTCGGCGTCGGCAATGGCGATGCCGAACTTGTTCTCTTTGAGACCGGTGGAAATGTACGGGTGGGTGCCGGCGTCGACATCCGGGTTCACACGCAACGAAACCGGTGCGCGAACGCCCAGCTCGGCGGCCACCACTTGCAGGCGTTCGAGTTCGTCAGTGGATTCGACGTTGAAGCAGTGCACGCCGACTTCCAGCGCACGACGCATGTCGTCACGGGTTTTGCCAACGCCGGAGAACACGATCTTGTCGGCGCTGCCGCCAGCGGCGAGTACGCGTTCCAGTTCCCCACGCGAAACGATGTCGAAACCGGCGCCGAGACGGGCCAGGACATTCAGAACGCCGAGGTTGGAGTTGGCTTTGACGGCAAAGCAGACCAGGTGCGGCATGCCGGCCAGCGCATCGGCGAAGGCCAGATACTGGGCTTCGATGTGTGCGCGCGAATAAACGTAGGTGGGCGTGCCGAAACGGTCGGCGATGGCGGACAGCGCCACACCTTCCGCGAACAGCTCCCCGCCACGGTAGTTAAAAGCGTCCATGGCGATCCCTTATTGGTAAACGTCGTGCTTGTGTGCTTTGGACGGCTGCTTTTGCGAAGACTGGGCTTGCTCGGCCGGGTCCTGATCGTCATCCGGCAGGTACAGCGGGCCTTTTTGACCGCAGGCCGAGACAAGGCAGGCAACCGCGACGAGCGCAGCAAGGGAAGAGATCAGGCGCTTCATGGCGAAATCCTTGAAAATGCGTTAATTGCGCCGGAGTATACCGGCCACCCGGCAGCTTGCCTATGCGACGGGGTTCCCGTCCGGCGGGGGTCCACGGATACGCATCATCCCCTGTGGGAGCGAGCCTGCTCGCGAAGGGGCCGGCAAGTTCAACAGGCTCGTTGCCTGGAACACCGCTTTCGCGAGCAGGCTCGCTCCCACAGGGGCAGTGTTGGAGGCGCTGGCAGGTGCTTGGTCGTTAATCTTTGCAATCGGCCGGCGGCGTCCGTATCTTTCGGCGCTTGAGCCTGATCAGACATTTTTTGAGGTTGCCGCAATGAGTTTGTCCGAAGCCCGTTTCCACGATCTGGTCGATGAAACCCAGGAAAAACTGGAAGACATCTTTGATGAAAGTGACCTGGATATCGATCTGGAAAGTTCGGCCGGCGTGCTGACCGTCAAGTTCGAAAACGGCTCGCAGCTGATCTTCAGCCGTCAGGAGCCGCTGCGTCAGCTGTGGCTGGCGGCCGTGTCCGGTGGTTTCCACTTTGACTACGACGAAGAAAGCGAACGCTGGATGTGCGACAAGAGCGAAGAACAACTGGGCGAAATGCTCGAGCGCATCGTCAAGCAGCAGGCCGGCGCCGAATTCGACTTCGAAGGTCTGTGATTCCGTGACTGACACCGCTCCCGTTCGTCCGCCCAAGCCGCTCTACAGCAACGTCAGCCCGGCGGTGCCTTCGCCGTGTAGCGGGGTGTGCCGGCTGGACGAACAAAAGGTCTGCCTCGGCTGTTTCCGGCATGTCGAAGATATTCGCGAGTGGCGTTCGGCAGACGATGAGCGGCGGCGGGTGATGTGCGCGCAGGCACAGCAACGCCGCGCCACAAGGGCGTGACTTGTATATTTTTTGAGCTGTGATAGTGTCCGAACACGCCTCAACCCATCGAGGCCTGATGAAAACCCCGTCTTTTTTTGGCGGGGTTTTGCTTTTTTTGTGTGCAGAAGAAAGGAGTCTGCTCGGATCATGACCGCACCTTCCATCACCCTTACTCGTCTGGACGTGCAACGTCTGGAGCGCCTGATCGACAGCCTGGACGACACGCTGCCGGGCGTTATCGCGCTGCAAACCGAACTGGATCGCGCCGATACTCTGGTCAGTCACGAAGAAGTGCCTGCCGATGTCGTCACGATGAACTCCCGCGTGCATTGCCGCGAAGAAAGCAGCGGCAAGGATTATCACCTGACGTTGGTCTATCCCAAGGATGCCAACGCCGATGAAGGCAAGATCTCGATTCTGGCACCGGTTGGCAGTGCGCTGCTGGGCCTGAAGGTCGGTCAGCACATCGACTGGCCGGCACCCGGTGGCAAGACCCTGAAACTGACCTTGCTGGAAGTCGAATCTCAGCCGGCCAATGGCGGCGATTTCCGCGAATAAGCCTGCCTCAGACCTGTTCGAGCGCCTCGTTCAGGGCGCGCTCCAGATCCGCCTTGTAGCGTAGATACAGATTGCTTGAACTTTGCCCATCACCGAGCAGGCCCGACAGGTCCAGGTCGGTGATGTAGCAGCGATAGCGCTCGGTCTCGCGGCGCTGTTCGACGATTTCCCGGGCGACCACGCTGAACAGTTGGTCGCCATGTTCCAGCTCGCTGAATTCCCGTTGATTGCAATACAGCGTGACCTGCACTTGCCCCGGTGCGGCTTTGCCGACAATCGCCTGCACGTCGTAGAACGGTTTGTTGACCGGTGTCTGCGGTGCTGGCCGCGCTTCGACCCGCCGCGCCCGTCCCGGGCCAGACGGCAATAACTGGTAATACAAAGTCTCGAAGCTGGCTGCGGAGCCGGCATCCATCGGCAGCACCGCTTCACGCCGGAACTGGATCGATTGCAGGAATCGTTGCAGCGGCACCAGCAGACTCTGTTCGTCGTGATACGGCAAATGTTGTTGCCACAATGCGTTGAACTCATCCAGCACGTACAACTCGGCCTGTTGCTCGGTGATCCGGTAGAACACCTGAATGCACTCGGGCTGACCCATCGGCAGGATCAGCGCCAGGTCATGTTCCTCGAGCGCCATCGGGTCCAGATGCAACGGACTGTAGCTCGGCTGTTCTTCGCCGAGGTAGTCGAGCAAGGCGGGCAGGGTGGCGAGGGCGACATGGTTGACCTGGCCGGGCACCAACTCCAGAACGTGATAGTGCTGCTGCACCTGAATCAGGTAGCGGTGATTCAACTCGCTGAGCAACAGATGCTGTGCCGTGTCGACGATTTCTTCAACACGGCGGGCGATGAACTGCGCGCGGTTGTGGCAGAAACAACGCACCTTCAGCGACGGTTGCATCGGCCCGCGAGGCAGGTTGTTGAGGTAGTCGCGCAGGCAATCAAGCAACGCATGAGGGCCGTCGAAGCGGTTGACCAGCACTTCGTTCCAGCTATTGAGCGTGACCTGGTCGAGGGTCAGCACGAGGTTTTCGCGTACTCCGGCGTAGCTCAGCGAGTCGGTGCGCTCGGTGGTCATCACGATGTTCAGGTCACGGTGATGCTTGAGTGGGTCGACGCCAACATTGACCAGAATCAGCACCTCGCTGGGCACGGCGGCGCGCAGCAAGGGCTCTTCCGCCACCGTGGGCAAGGGCAGGGCGATGCTCTGTTGCAGGCTGCCGAGCAGGTTGAACAGTTCGAACTCGCTGAGGTCGCTGGTGCCCGGGTGCAGGGCCAGTCGGGTACTGCTGTCAATCACGCCGTTGCGGTGGCACCAGGTCAGCAGTTCGAGTAGTTGGCGACTGCGCTTGATCGGCGCGAAGTGCTCCCACTCAAGTGCCGTGAGGCTGCCGTTGTACAACCCCCACTGGGGTTGCCCTGGCTCTTTTTTGTTCGGCGACTGCACCAGCGTCAGGGTGTCTTCGGCAAGGTCGGGGGCGATGCCGGGGTTGATGAACTCGACTTTGTCGGCCTTGCGCTCGAAGGCTGCATACAAACGACGACCGAGAACGTTGAGATCACGTTTGTTGATCAGGCTGACAGTCTGTTCGGTGCGGGCGAACTGGGTCAGGAAGCGATAGCTGTAATTCAGTTCGTTGACCAGCGCCCGGCGTTCGGCGCTGACCTGGCGGACTTTCCACTGGCTACGGCTATCGAGCAGCGCCAGTTGCCGTTGATCCCAATGCCACTCGCTGGCCAGACGTTCGAGCAAGGCGCGCTGCCAGCTCTGAGTGCGGCTATTGCCGGTGAGTTTGCGGTTGACCTTCAAGTACAGCGCTCGGCGCACCAGTTCCAGGCGCTCCGGCTCGTCGCGGGCGGTAAGGTACTCCTCGATGCGCCGATACACGACCATGTACGGGTCCAGTTCATCCAGGTCCAGCCGGTTGGCGAACACCGCTTGCTTGAAGCGCAGGCTCAGGCAATGCACCTTTGGGTGTTCGCTGGCGTAGACCTCGGTCAGCAGCAGTTTGAGCACCGACTTGTAGGGTGACTCGATACCCTTGAACAGTTGCCACAATCCGGCGCCGATGAACTCACCCGGCGGAATCGTCGCCAGATGTCCGAGGTCGAGGGTCTCGTCGGCGCGGATGAAGCGCTTGGAAATCAGCGTGTGAGTGTAAGTGTCGTAGGCTGTTTCTTGGTAAACCGGCACCAGCCACCAGATTGGCGTGCGCCCGGCCAGCCAGATCGCGGTGCGATAGAACTCGTCCAGCAGCAGATAGTGCTGAGTGGTGCCGCAGTCTTCGGAACTGAGCTGGGTGTCGCGCTCGCCTTTGACGAAGCGGACCGGATCAATCAGAAAGAAGTGCGCCTCGGCGCCCAGAGTGGCCGCCCAGGTTTCCAGCAACTGACATTTTTTGCGCAACTCGGCGAGTTCGCTTTCGTTCAGGTCCGGCGCGTGGCACACCCACACGTCCATATCGCTCTGATCGGCCTGGGCCAGCGTGCCGAGGCTGCCCATCAGGAACAGTCCGTGAATCGGGCGCGGTGGATTACTGCCGTGGCGCGGCTTGTAGGAGAACGATCGGGTCAGGCGTTGGGCTTCGGCGAGGGCGTTGGCGTCTGGCTCGTAATTGGACAGGCCCGCCGGCGTGCTGCCTGAAACGTAGCCCGGCAGCAGCGGATGATTGACATGAAAGAACAGCGGCAACAGCGTCAGCACGCTTTGCTGGCGCGTCGACAGACCTTCCAGTGCGCGGCCCAGGCGACCTTCATTGAGTTTGAGAAAACGCGCACGCAGTTGGCTGAGGACCTTGCGGTCAATTCCCTCGTCCAGGTCGGGGCGGATTTCGTGGGTGCGCGTCATGTCAGCTCAAACCGGCTCGCGGGCTCGGACGTAAAGGGTCTCGGAATGTGGGGCAGTTTAGCCTTTGCGCAGAGGGACTTTTAAGCTGAATTTGTTTTTTGACGTCAGATTTATATCGCGAGGTGACGGCTGGCGAACGGATGAGCCCGCGGAAATCCCGTGGCAGGAGTTCCCGTGGGCAAAGTCGGGGAGGGTCAGGCGGTTTCTTGCTCTCTCAGAATCGTCAGCACGGTTTGCACGTTTTGCGCAGCATCGCGACCCAGACTGGTCAGATACCCGCCATCAGGCTGGTCGGTCAGTTCTTTTTCGAAGAGGCGTTTGGCAGCGGCGATGTGTTTCGGGGCAGCGGTCTGATGAATTTTCAGACCTTCCTGGGAACTGTCCAGGTTGAAGAGTGCGAGGACTTCCAGTTCGGCAACCAGCTCAGGGGTAAGCGACATAAGGACTCCAGACTTTCTAGGAATTGGACGACAGCGCCCCTAAGGTGAACCTGCCGGCGCGGACTGTCCAGTGTGCGCGTCAGGGTTTTTGTCTGGGGGCGGACTCCAGTGTAGTCAGGCTCTGGGAGAAGGCCGGATGGAGGGGTGACAAATTGTGTGGGAGCGAGCCTGCTCGCGAATGCGGCGTGTCAGGCGCCGCATATTTCGAATGTTCGGCCTTTTCGCGAGCAGGCTCGCTCCCACAGGCAAGCGGCGATTACTGCTTTTCCGGGGGCAGCTCAGGCAGGGCACGCAATGCGGTTTCATACCATTCGGTATTGAAGGCACGGTCGTCATCGAGCATGGCGTCGATTTCGTAGGCCAGAACGTGGGCCATCAAGTTGAGGATATCCTCACGCTCGTAACCCACCAGGGTCAGCTTGTTGAAGGTTGCCTTGGCCGCTGGCGGGTTGTCGCTTTCGATCTGGTTTTCGATGGCGTCGATCAGAGTGGTCTCGGTGAACTCTTCTTCGTCGTCATTATTGATGTCTGTCGGCTCGCTCATGGCAGGCTCCTCAAGGAAAGTCGCCAGTTTACCCGCATTCAGTGGCGTGATGCTGCTGGCGGGAATCGCGTATGCGATCTATAAACAGGCACTGCCCACCCCGCACGGCCTGGAGGCTATGTGATGTTCAAGCTCTATGGATTCTCTGTCAGCAACTACTACAACATGGTCAAGCTGGCGTTGATGGAAAAAGGCCTGCCGTTCGAAGAGGTCACGTTTTACCCCGCGCAGACCCCGGACTCGCTGGCGATCAGCCCGCGCGGCAAAGTGCCGGTGCTGGGCGTCGACGGAGGGTTTATCAATGAAACAGCGATCATTCTCGAATACCTCGAACAGACGCACAAAGGCACGCCGCTGCTGCCGAGCGCTCCGTTCGAGCGCGCGCAGGTGCTAGCGATTGCCAAGGAAATCGAGCTGTACATCGAACTGCCGGGACGCGCCTGTTATGGCGAAGCCTTCTTTGGCATGACGCTGCCGGAGGCGATCAAGGAAAAGACCAGGATCGAGTTGCTGCTGGGTTTTGCGGCGCTGGGCCGACACGGCAAATTCGCCCCGTATGTGGCCGGCGACAGCCTGAGCATCGCGGATCTGTACTTCCTCTACAGCGTGCCGTTGGCCTGCGCAGTAGGGCAGAAGTTGTTCGGTATTGATTTGCTGGCAGAGATGCCGCAGGCGAAAGCGCTACTGGAGCGGCTTGAGCAGAATCCGCATGTACAGAAGATTGCGGCCGACAAAGAAGCCGCCATGCCGACGTTTTTGGCGATGATCGCTGCTAAGAAGTAGGGTTTGTAGCGTTTTAAAGTCACTTTCGCGAGCAAGCCCGCTCCCGCACAGACACTTTGGTGAACACCATAAGTTCCTTGTGGGAGCGGGCTTGCTCGCGAAGCTTTTGGCTTTTTAGCGGCTGGCGATCAGTGCCTGTCCGCGTACAACCGCTGCCTTGACCTGCGCTGGCGCAGTGCCGCCGATGTGGTCACGGGCATTCACCGAGCCTTCCAGGGTCAGCACGGCAAACACGTCCTGCTCGATCTGATCGCTGAACTGACGCAGTTCTTCCAGGCTCATCTCGGCCAGATCCTTGCCGGTGTCGACGCCGTACTTCACGGCGTGGCCGACGATTTCGTGGCAATCACGGAACGGCAGGCCACGGCGTACGAGGTAGTCGGCCAGGTCGGTCGCGGTGGAGAAACCGCGCAGCGCCGCTTCACGCATGATCGCGTGTTTCGGCTTGATCGCCGGGATCATGTCGGCGAACGCACGCAGCGAATCTCGCAGCGTGTCGGCGGCGTCGAACAGCGGCTCTTTGTCTTCCTGATTGTCCTTGTTGTAGGCCAGTGGTTGGCCTTTCATCAAGGTCAGCAAGCCCATCAGCGCACCGAACACACGGCCAGTCTTGCCGCGCACCAACTCTGGCACGTCGGGGTTTTTCTTTTGCGGCATGATCGAACTGCCGGTGCAGAAACGATCCGGCAAATCGATGAACTGGAATTGCGCGCTGGTCCACAGCACCAACTCTTCGGAGAAACGCGACAGGTGCATCATCGCGATGCTCGCGGCCGAACAGAATTCGATGGCGAAATCACGGTCGGATACGTTGTCCAGCGAGTTGCCGCCCACGGCGTCGAAGCCCAACAGTTGCGCGGTGTATTCGCGATCGATCGGGTAGGTGGTGCCAGCGAGTGCGGCGCTGCCCAGGGGCATGCGGTTGGTGCGCTTGCGGCAGTCGACCAGACGTTCGTAGTCGCGGCTGAGCATTTCGAACCAGGCCAGCATGTGGTGCCCGAAGGTCACAGGCTGTGCGGTCTGCAAATGGGTGAAGCCCGGCATGATGCTCGCGGCTTCGCGCTCGGCTTGCTCCAGCAGGCCTTTTTGCAGACGCGTGATTTCGGCGAGGATCAGGTCGATCTCGTCACGCAGCCACAGGCGGATGTCGGTGGCGACCTGGTCGTTGCGGCTGCGCCCGGTGTGCAGTTTTTTGCCGGTGACGCCAATGCGGTCGGTCAGGCGTGCTTCGATGTTCATGTGCACGTCTTCGAGGTCGATGCGCCAGTCGAACTGGCCGGCTTCGATTTCGCCCTGAATGGTCTTCAGGCCGTCGATGATGCTGTCGCGCTCGGCATCTGTCAGCACACCGACCTTGGCCAGCATGGTGGCGTGGGCGATCGAACCCATGATGTCGTGGCGATACAGGCGCTGGTCGAAAGTGACGGAGGCGGTGAAGCGGGCGACGAAGGCGTCGACGGGTTCACTGAAGCGGCCGCCCCAGGACTGATTGGTCTTGTCAGTGCTCATGAATTCGCTCGTATCGGCTTGAAGAAAAAAGGCGTGAAACGCTGTCGCGGATAATAACAGGGTTGCCATTGCTGTCGCTGACACTGGTCGATACGTTTTTTTCTCATCTGCTCGTCCATAGTCGACGCGGTCGCCGGGGGATTTGCGCAAGGATATTTTCCGATTGAGCAATATCGGCCCGACGAGCGTCTACAGTTGGACATAAGGGTCGGCGCGAGTGCAGATCGCGAAAGGGTCTGGCCGCCGACTAATAAGAAGAGGGGTGGGTGTATTGTCCTTGGACAAACGGCGTGAAAAACGCGGGAAACAGCGGGCTTTGAGCAGTACGACCCGGACACTGGCAAATATTGCTGGCCGACGTACGGCACTTTTTGGTGCTCGGACTAGTCTTAGCGTGGATCGCGGTGACGGACGTCACTCCACCTGTCTACGCTATCCTTGTGCGAGACTCACGCAGGAATCCAGCGCAATATGAATGTCCTGATCGTTGATGACGAACCACTGGCTCGCGAGCGCCTCAGCCGAATGGTGAGCGAGCTTGAGGGTTATACAGTCCTGGAGCCCAGCGCCACGAATGGCGAAGAGGCGTTGGCACTGATCGACAGCCACAAACCGGATATCGTGCTGATCGATATCCGCATGCCGGGCCTGGACGGCCTGCAGGTCGCTGCCCGTTTGTGCGAACGAGAAACGCCGCCGGCCGTGGTGTTTTGCACCAGTCCCGATGAATTTGCCGTGGAAGCCCTGCAGGCCAGCGCCGTGGGCTATGTGGTGAAACCTGTGCGAACCGAACACTTGCATGACGCCCTGAAACGGGCAGAACGTCCCAACCGGGCGCAACTCTCGGCCCTGACCCGTCCCGCAGCCGAAAGTGGCAACGGCCCGCGCAGTCACATCAGCGCTCGCACCCGCAAAGGCATCGAACTGATCCCGCTGGATCAGGTGGTCTATTTCATCGCCGACCACAAATACGTGACCTTGCGCCACGAGTCTGGCGAAGTGCTGCTGGACGAACCGCTCAAAGCCCTTGAAGACGAATTCGGTGAACGCTTTGTGCGCATCCACCGTAACGCATTGGTTGCCCGTGACCGAATAGAACGTCTGCAACGCACGCCGCTGGGGCATTTTCAGCTCTTTCTGAAAGGGCTCAATGGCGACGCGCTGATTGTCAGCCGCCGGCATGTGGCGGGTGTGCGCAAAATGATGCAGGGCCTGTAACCTGGCCTTTCCGGGTGGTTCACATTTCTCTTTACCGGGCATCGCAGGCCAGGGAGGCCGCGCCGTTTCTGATTCAAGTCAAAGTGGATTTGACTGAGCTGTTATTATCCGCCGTATCTATTCAGTACGGATTGATCCATGTCTTCTCGCGAAATCCGCATCGCCACCCGAAAAAGTGCACTGGCCCTTTGGCAGGCCGAATACGTCAAAGCCCGTCTGGAAGCGGCCCATCCGGGTCTGCTGGTGACGCTGGTGCCCATGGTCAGTCGCGGCGACAAGCTGCTCGACTCGCCGCTGTCGAAGATCGGCGGCAAGGGCCTGTTCGTCAAGGAACTGGAAACCGCGCTGCTGGAAAACGAAGCCGACATCGCCGTCCATTCGATGAAAGACGTGCCGATGGACTTTCCTGAAGGTCTGGGACTGTTCTGTATCTGCGAGCGTGAAGATCCGCGCGACGCTTTCGTTTCCAATACCTATGCCAGTCTTGATGCCTTGCCAGCCGGTAGCATCGTCGGCACTTCCAGTCTGCGTCGTCAGGCGCAGTTGCTGACCCGCCGCCCGGATCTGGAAATCCGTTTCCTGCGCGGCAACGTCAACACTCGTCTGGCCAAGCTCGATGCCGGCGAGTATGACGCGATCATCCTCGCGGCGGCGGGGCTGATTCGACTCGGTTTCGAAGACCGCATCACGTCGGCCATCAGTGTCGATGACAGCCTGCCGGCCGGTGGCCAAGGCGCGGTCGGCATCGAGTGCCGCAGCACCGATACTGAAATTCACGCTTTGCTGGCGCCACTGCATCACGCCGATACCACTTCGCGTGTCACGGCCGAACGCGCACTCAACAAACATTTGAATGGCGGCTGCCAAGTGCCGATCGCCTGCTACGCCGTGCTCGAAGGCGAGCAATTGTGGTTGCGTGGTCTGGTGGGCGAACCGAGCGGCGGCAAGCTGCTCAGCGCCGAAGCCCGGGCGCCGCGCGCGGATGCCGAAACCTTGGGTGTGCGGGTCGCTGAAGACCTGCTCAGCCAGGGTGCCGCTGACATTCTCAAAGCGGTGTACGGCGAGGCAGGTCACGAGTGACTGGTTGGCGCCTGCTGCTGACGCGCCCTGCCGATGACTGTGCGGCGCTCGCCGAGGCGTTGGCCGCGCAGGGGGTTTTCAGCAATTGCCTGCCGCTTTTGGAAATTGCACCGCTGCCGGTCTCTGACAAAATACGTCAGGCGATTACGCGGCTGCCCGGTTGCAGCGCGGTGATCGTGGTGAGCAAACCGGCGGCACGAATTGCAGTGGATCTGCTCAAGGCCCATGGCATGCAGTCTCTGGCGATGCCGTGGTTTAGCGTCGGTGCGGCGACTGCGCAGATTCTCAAGGATCACGGCCTCGATGTGAGCTTCCCGGCAGAAGGCGATGACAGCGAAGCCTTGCTGCAATTGCCGCGTCTGGGTGAAGCTGTGGCCCGGCCCGGTTCGCAGGTTTTGATCTTGCGTGGGGAGGGCGGCCGCGAGCTGCTCGCCGAGCGCTTGCGCGAGCTTGGTGCTAGTGTCGAGTACTTGGAGTTGTATCGACGCGATCTACCAGCGTATGCGCCGCAAGCGTTGTCGTGGCGTATCGAAGCGGAACGCTTGAATGGGCTGGTGGTCAGCAGTGGACAGGGTTTTGAGCATCTGCGCCGGATGGCCGGTGATGCATGGCCTGCGATTGCGCAGTTGCCGTTGTTTGTTCCAAGCCCAAGGGTCGCCGAGCTGGCAGTTGCCGCCGGGGCCCAAACAGTTGTGGATTGTCGCGGCGCGAGTGCCGCGGCTTTGCTGACGGCGCTACGGGAGCATCCCGTGCCCGTTTTCTAATGCAAAGGATGGATACGTGAGCGAAACAGCCTTGCCTAAAGATGACGTCCAGCCTGTGCTTGAAAAGCAGGTTGAAACTCCACCGCCGGCCAAAGAGCCGCGCCGAGGCAATGGACTGGCCATCGTCGCCCTGTTGCTCGGTGCTGCCGGTGTCGCGATCGGTGGTTGGGGTGTCTGGCAGGTGCGTCACCTGCAAACCAACACTGAGCAGCAGTCGGGTCAGGTCCAGGCGTTGAATGATCAGGCGCAGAGCCTGAAGCTCAGCGAGCAGCGGCTGAGCGAGCGTCTCGCGCAGTTGCCGGGCGCCGACGAACTTGCTGATCGCCAGCGTCTGGTGGCTCAGCTTCAGGGTGATCAGCAACGACTGAGTCAACGTCTGGAAACCGTCCTTGGCGCCAGTCGCAAGGATTGGCGTCTGGCCGAGGCCGAACACCTGCTGCGTCTGGCCAGCCTGCGTCTTTCGGCGTTGCAGGACATCAGCAGCGCTCAAGCCCTGGTGCAGGGCGCCGACGAAATTCTTCGCGAGCAAAACGACCCCGGCTCTTTCGCTGCTCGTGAGCAAGTGGCGAAAACCCTCGTCGCATTGCGCAGCACCGAGCAGCCGGATCGCACCGGGTTGTTCCTGCGTCTGGGTGCGCTGCGTGATCAGGTTATCGGCCTTACCGAACTGGCGCCGGAGTACAAGGATCGCGGCGAGTCGCTGCTCGGTCTGACGGCCGATGGTGACGGCGCCAGTCGCTGGGCACAGTGGTGGGATGAGGTCTCTCGCTACATTCGTATTGATTTCAACGCTGACAAGAATGTGAAGCCACTGCTGGCCGGGCAGAGTCTGAGTCAGGTGCGCCTGGCTCTGAGCCTGGCGCTGGAACAGGCGCAGTGGGCGGCGCTCAATGGTCAGGCGCCGGTGTACACCCAGGCGCTGACCGAGGCGCGGGACGTGTTGCACGGCAACTTCAACCCGGACAATCCGCAAAGCAAAGTGATGCTTGAGCAGGTTGCCGAGCTGAGCAAGGAACCGGTCACGGTCAACACCCCGGATCTGACCGGCACCCTGAGTGCGGTGCAAGCCTATCTGGAGCGGCGTAATGTCAACGCCGAGGAATCGGTGAAACCCTTCGCCAAACCTGCCGCCAACACCGCGCAGGAGGCCACACCATGAA
Source organism: Pseudomonas sp. NPDC087615 (assembly GCF_044743445.1). Taxonomy (NCBI): domain Bacteria; kingdom Pseudomonadati; phylum Pseudomonadota; class Gammaproteobacteria; order Pseudomonadales; family Pseudomonadaceae; genus Pseudomonas; species Pseudomonas sp. NPDC087615. Next base: position 48,077 of record NZ_JBIUWM010000014.1, read on the forward strand.
ACGTCTGTATGTGATCGTGTTTCTGGTGATCGCCGCGACGGCAGCATTGGGCTTGGCGATTGCTGAGCATTCCGGTTACGTGCTGGTGGCCTACAAGTCCTTCCGCTACGAGTCGAGTCTGTGGGCGACGTTGGCGCTGATCGCGGTGTTGTGGTTGCTGGTCTGGGGCATCAAGGCGTTGGTCGAGCTGGTCATGACGTCCAGTGGCGTGGTCAATCCATGGTCGCGGCGCAACCGCAGCCGGCGGATACAGGTGGCAATCGAGCATGGCCAACTGGATCTGGCAGAAGGTCGCTGGGCCAGCGCTCAGCGTCATTTGTATCGTGCCGCCGAAGCCGAACGCCAGCCTCTGCTCTACTATCTCGGTGCTGCCCGCGCGGCCAACGAACAAGGCAATTACGAGGATTGTGATCGTCTGCTGGAGCGCGCTCTGGAGCGTCAGCCACAAGCTGAGCTGGCGATTGCTCTGAGTCATGCACAGTTGCAGACCGACCGCGGCGATACCGATGGCGCGCTGGTGACATTGCAAGCGATGCACGAGCGTCATCCACACAATGTGCAGACGCTGCGCCAGTTGCAGCGCCTGTATCAACAGCGCGGCGAATGGTCCGCGGTGATTCGATTGCTGCCTGAACTGCGCAAGGACAAAGTCCTGCCACGCGCCGAACTGGCTGAACTGGAACGCCGTGCCTGGGGTGAGAATCTGTCGTTGGCCGCGCAGCGCGAAGAGGACGGCTCCGTTGGCCTGCAGTCCCTCAATCGCGCCTGGCAGCAACTGACTTCGGCGCAGCGCCAGGAGTCGCCGCTGGTGTTGGCTTACGCCGAGCAATTGCGTCAGCTAGGTGCTCAGGTGGAGGCAGAAGAAGTACTGCGTACGGCCCTAAAGCGCAATTACGACAGCCATCTGGCACGTCTTTATGGCCTGGTTCGCGGCAGCGATCCGGCGCGTCAACTGCAAACCGCTGAAGGCTGGCTCAAGGATCATCCGAACGATCCAGGTCTGCTCCTGACGTTGGGGCGTCTGTGTCTGCAAACCAGTCTATGGGGGAAGGCGCGGGATTATCTGGAAAGCAGCCTGCGTGTGCAGCGCAATCCGGAAGCCTGTGCGGAACTGGCGCGCTTGCTCGCGCAACTGGGCGACACTGATCGCAGCAATCAGTTGTTTCAGGAAGGACTGGGTCTACTGGACGAGCGCCTGCTGGCCGCGCCGCTTCCGGTCCCGGCGCACGTCTGAAGTCACGAGGGAGGTCGCTCCCTCGTTCCCGTTTGGCGACCGAAAATTTAACTTCAAGGCGCGTCAGGGGCAAAGTCCTACAGTGGATTGCACCTATTCCTCTCGAACCTGTCGGGTTTTCCCTACACATCTGGTGAACTGTCGGCAGGGCGTTGCCTTGAAAGGCTGACACGCTTTCCTCTACCGTAACCGTCTGTCTCTACTGTTACGGAAAAGCCATGTCGTTGGCCTGCTCACGCTCCTTGTTCTTCATGGCTTTCACTGCGGGGGCCTTTGCTCTGGGAGCTTCCTATTATCTTGAATACGCGGTCGGCCTGACGCCGTGCAGTCTATGCCTGGTGCAGCGGCTGTTCCTCACGCTGCTGTGCGCCTCTTGTGGTCTGGCGGCGGTGCACGGTCCCAAACGTGTCGGTCTGTGGCTTTACTGGCTGTTTGCGCTGGGCGCAAGTCTGGGGGGCACCACAGCGGCCTGGCGGCAGGTATTGATTCAAAGTGATCCTGTGCTGCAAATGCTCAATTGTGCCCCGCCGCCGGAAACGATGTTCAACGGTTTGCCGTGGATCTGCGCGTTGCAAAAGATGTTTAACGGCGGTGCCGATTGCGCCGAAATTTCCTGGACGCTGTTCGATCTGAGTATCCCGGAGTGGAGTTTGTTGTTCTTTGTAGCGGTGTCGATTCTTGCCGTTTATCAATTGTTGCGACTGGTCTGGAATGCTCTGCAACGACCGCCGGGCGGCGAAGCGTCGCACCGGAAGCTGATCAGGGATTAAACACTTGTATGAACTTTATCTCCTGCGTACCTTGAAGCCATAGGCGTGCGGGCATAATCTGGCCCCCACGTGTCATTGGATTTATGTTGCTCGATGACGCTCTGCCCGGCCGTCCCCCAAGTCAAAACCAAAAGCGGGACGCGGGTGTAGAGCAGCATGACCCACAAGGGAAGAGAGATCGCCATGCTCGAAAGTTGTCAGAATGCTCAGGAACGTTGGGGTGGAGTTCATCTGCTGATCGACCGCTGGTTGCAAGAGCGTGAGGAGCTGATTGGCGCCTACGACAAGCTCGGCGCTGAGCCCCAGGCGTTATCCGAGAATCGCAAGCCCTTGCAGGAATTCTGCGGCGTGCTGGTCGACTACGTATCGGCTGGACACTTCGAAATCTACGAACAGTTGACCGGTGAGGCCAAGGCATTTGGCGACACTCGCGGCCTTGAACTCGCCGAAACGATCTATCCGCGCATCGATGTCATCACTGAAAAACTCCTCGCGTTCAACGATCTTTGCGATGACGGTAAATGCGTTGCAGAGAAGTTCAAGGAACTCGGTGGACTGCTTCACGAACGCTTCGAGCTGGAAGACTGCCTGATTGAAGTGCTGCATACCGCACACAAAACAGAAGATCCGGTTCAGGCCTGATTGGCTTTTTCAATAAAAAACGGTGCGCCCAAAGCGCACCGTTTTTTTATGCCTGATCAGCTCGTCGCACCGCGCAATTCGACTTCAAACACCAGTGGTGTGAATGGCGCGATCAAGTCGCCTGCACCATCGGCGCCATACGCTTGATCCGATGGAATCACCAGTCGCCATTTGGAGCCCACCGGCATGTTTTGCAAAGCGGTGCGCCAACCGGCAATCACGCTGTCGAGGTTGAACCATTGCGGCTGAGTGTTCTGATCGAACACCGTGCCGTCTGGCAAACGACCGATATACAACACCTGCACTTTTCCATCGGGACCGGCCTTGGCGCCGGTGCCGTGCGCAAGCTCGGTGAGCAGGATGCCGTCGGCGAGTTCCTTCACACCCGGTTTGGCTTTTTCGGCGCTCAGAAAGCGCTGCTCGTTTTCCATCGCGGCGTCGCTCGTAGGCATCGCGGCGTGCTCGGCATTCTGCGATTCATGATCGGCCAGAATCTGCTCGATCCGCGCTTCACTCAGCGCCAGCGGCTTGCCTTGATAGGCCTGTTGCAAGCCGTCCACCAGCGCCTGGATCTGCAACTGCGGGACTTCCTGGCGCAAGCGTTCGCCCAGGCTGGCACCGAGGCTGTAGGCAAGATCATGAGCGTCGTTCGCGGTGGTTTTTTCGTCGGCGTGGGCCGCTGAAAAAATCATGCAGAGGGATAAAAAAAGGTAGCGCGACATAGGCACTCTCCGACCTGAGATGCGGTGGATTATGCCAGCGCGAACGTCTGCAACGGTGAACTGCTTTTGACTTAATGCAGAACATTTTCAATTCGGTGCAACGCAGCGCTTTCCTTACTGTCAAGATGACCTAGCGGCGGTAGCAGCAGAGGTCTAGTATGAGCCGCACTCACGTCAGCCAGGAGGTCACCCAGGCCGGCCACCACGCAGCCTGCACCCCCGCCGCTCCCCTTACGCCCACCACTCGCCGGCAGCTTGCTCGAGCATCTGGAAAACGCTTGCTCCCAAGCCTTGGCTGATGCTGAAAAACTGCTCGCCAAACTGGAAAAGCAACGCGGCAAGGCGCAAGAAAAACTGCACAAGTCGCGCACCAAATTGCAGGACGCCGCCGCCGCCGGTAAAGCCAAGGCACAGACCAAAGCCAAAGGCGCAGTGAAAGAGCTCGAAGAACTGCTCGATGCTCTGAAAGAACGTCAGTCCGACACTCGCAACTACATTCTGCAACTCAAGCGCGATGCTCAGGAAAGCCTGAAATTGGCCCAGGGTGTTGGCCGTGTGCAAGAAGCAGTGAGCAAGGTTCTGTCATCCCGTGACGCGAAGCCTGCTGCAGCACCTGCGAAGAAAGCAGCAGCCAAACCTGCTGCTGCCAAAGCACCGGCGAAAACGGCTGCTGCCAAACCCGCTGCAAAGCCGGTAGCTAAGCCAGTTGCAAAAGCACCTGCAAAAGCACCTGTGAAAACGGCTGCGAAGCCTGCGGCGAAAAAACCGGCTGCGGCAAGCGCTGCAAAAACGGCGGCTAAAACTACTGCTGCAAAACCGACTGCTGCAAAACCAGTTGCGGCCAAAACTGCTGCTGCAAAAGCCGCTGTAAAACCAGCCGCTGCCAAAGCTGCTCCAGCTAAATCCACAGCGGCAAAATCAACCGCTAAACCGGCTGCCAAAGCGGCGGTAAAAACCGCTGGTAAACCGGCTGCCAGGACTGCCGCTAAACCGGTAGCCGCCAAACCAGTTGCCAAAGCTGCGGCGAAACCCGCCGCCAAGCCAGCTGCAAAACCAGCAGTTAAACCCGCCGCCAAACCGGCTACTGCTGCCGTCAAGCCAGCAGCCAAATCGGCCGCCAAGCCTGCCGTGAAAAAACCAGTTGCTGCCAAACCAGCCGCTGTAAAACCGGCAACCGCTCCGGCTGCCAAGCCTGCTGCACCGGCAGCCCCGGCCTCGTCGGCCGCCAGTGCTTCGACTACCACGACTGCACCAGCGCCAGCCGCTGCGTCGAGCAGCACCAACAACCCGACCAGCGCTTCCTAAGTGCCGGCTGCCGCGACGCGCAGCCTTTGCAGCGCGTCGCGGTTCAGGTTGGCGGCTGTTGTCGCCAAGCTCTCCAGCCATGCCCCCGACCCTGGGGCGTCATGCAACGGCCAATTCTGCGCCGCCTGCTCCAACTGCCACAGCAGATGCCGTTCGGCTTCCAGCTCCAGCGACTTCATTTGATCGCGCAGCCCCTTGAGCACCGGATCTTCCTTCGCCAGGCTTTTCCATTGAGTGCGCAATGCACGCAGTGGCTGCACCACCTCCACGTCCCAAGGTTCCACCAGCATTTGCAGTTGCCGCACGCGTTGCTCACTGCAGGTCACCCCGCGTTGTTCCAGCCATAGGCCGCAAAGCAGCAAGCAGACATTGGTGCCCGCCGCTTGCATGTGCAGGCAGGCGTTTTCCACGCCCGGGCGGGCGTAGGTGGCAAGGGAAAAGCTCCACAGGTCAGAGGACATCGTGCTACTCGCGCCAGTTGTGAGCGAAGCTGGTAGACTCCGCCGCCATTATGATCCGACTTCAGAACCTGACTTTACAGCGTGGCCCGCAACGTCTGCTAGAAGACGCCGAGCTGACCCTGCACGCCGGCCACAAAGCCGGCCTCATCGGCGCCAACGGCGCCGGCAAATCCAGCCTGTTCGCCTTGCTGCGCGGCGAGTTGCACCCGGATTCGGGCGATTGCCTGCTGCCGGCCGACTGGCGGATCGCGCACATGCGTCAGGAGGTCGACACGCTTGAACGCCTGGCGGTCGACTATGTGCTCGATGGTGACCTGCGTCTACGCGAAGTGCAGCGTGACCTTACCGCAGCCGAAGCGGCCCATGATGGCGTGGCGCTGGCCCGCCTGCACGCCGAGCTCGACAGCGCTAATGGCTACACCGCCGACGCCCGAGCCCGCAAGCTGCTGGCTGGCCTGGGATTTACCAACGAACAGATGGATCGCCAGGTAGGAGATTTCTCCGGTGGCTGGCGGATGCGTCTGAATCTGGCGCAGGCTTTGATGTGTCCGTCGGATTTGCTGCTGCTCGACGAACCGACCAACCACTTGGACCTCGATGCCATCATCTGGCTCGAAGAGTGGCTGAAAAGTTACCCGGGCACCTTGCTGCTGATTTCCCACGACCGCGATTTCCTCGATGAAGTCGTCGACCATGTGGCCCACGTCGATCAGCGCAAAATCACCCTCTACCGTGGCGGCTACACCGCGTTCGAACGTGCCCGTGCCGAGCGTCTGGCCCAGCAGCAACAGGCCTACGAGAAGCAGCAGGCGCAACGTGCGCATATGGAAAGCTACATCGCCCGTTTCAAGGCTCAGGCCACCAAGGCCCGTCAGGCACAGAGCCGGATCAAGGCACTGGAGCGCATGGAAGAACTGTCGGCGGCCCACGTCGATTCGCCGTTCGACTTCGTGTTCCGCGAGTCGACCAAGATCTCCAGCACGCTGATTGATTTGTCCGATGCGAACCTGGGCTACGGCGACCGAACCGTGCTGGAGAAGGTCAAGCTGCAACTGACCCCCGGCGCGCGGATCGGTCTGCTCGGCCCTAACGGTGCGGGTAAATCGACGCTGATCAAGAACCTCGCCGGTGAGCTGCAACCGCTGGCCGGTCGCCTGACGCGTGGCGAGAACACCGTGGTCGGCTATTTCGCCCAGCATCAGCTCGACTCGCTGGATGCCAAGGCCAGCCCGTTGCTGCACTTGCAGCGTCTGGCGCCAACCGAGCGCGAGCAGACCCTGCGCGACTTCCTCGGCGGTTTCGACTTCCGCGGTGCACGGCTCGATGAGCCGGTGCTGAATTTCTCCGGTGGCGAAAAGGCCCGTCTGGCCCTGGCGTTGATCGCTTGGGAGCGGCCGAACCTGTTGCTGCTCGATGAACCGACCAACCACCTCGACCTGGAAATGCGCCTGGCGCTGACCATGGCTTTGCAGGAGTTCAGTGGCGCGGTACTGGTGGTGTCTCACGATCGGCATTTGCTCAAGAGCACCACTGATAACTTCTATCTGGTCGCCGACGGCAAGGTCGAAGAGTTCGATGGCGACCTCGAAGACTACGCCCGTTGGCTGGTGGAATACCGTCAGCGCAACGCGCCGGTCAGCAACAACCCGGTCAACCCGGACAAGACCGACAAAAAGGCCCAGCGCCAGGCCGCTGCTGCATTGCGTCAGCAACTCGCACCGCACAAGCGTGAAGCCGACAAGCTTGAAGCCGAACTGGGCAAGCTCCACGAGAAACTGGCCAAGGTCGATGCCAGCCTCGGCGACAGCGACATCTACGAACCGGCACGCAAGAACGAGTTGCGTGATCTGCTGGCCGAGCAGGCCAAACTGAAAGTGCGCGAAGCCGAACTGGAAGAGGCGTGGATGGAAGCTTTGGAGACGCTGGAAAGCATGCAGGCGGAGCTGGAGGCGCTGTCCTGATGGACGCGTTCAGGCTGTCGCTTCCGGCCATGTGGGTCGAGCCGATCTGGCTCGGCGTGCAGATTCTGCTGATCCTGCTGGTCGGCTACCTCGCCCAGCGCTTTGTCGCCAAATGCCTGACCCGTCTGGGTGAGCGCTATCCGTTTCCGCCGCAGTTGCTGATGCCGCTGCGCGGTGGCTTGCGCTGGCTGATCATGGGCAGTGCGCTGATCTTCGTGCTTGAGCGCCTTGGCGTATCGGCGACGGTGTTGTGGACGGCGTTGTCGGGATTCGTCGCGGTGGCGGCGGTGGCGTTCTTCGCAATGTGGAGTGTGCTGTCGAATCTGCTCTGCGCGATTCTGATCTTTACCGTCGGGCCGTTTCGGCTCGGTGATGTGGTCGAGTTGGTGGACACCACCGACAAGCCCGGCGTCAAAGGCCGGGTGGTGGCGATCAATCTGCTTTACACCACGCTGATCGAGGCTGAGGAATTGGGCACGGGGAGCGCGATGGTGCAGGTGCCGAACAGCTTGTTCTTCCAGCGCTCGGTGCGGCGCTGGCGCGGCAGTGATGTGTTTCCTTCCAGCGGTTTCGAGAAGTAGATTCCGTGGCGTATGTTCTGACGCCTTCGCGAGCGAGCCCGCTCCCACATTTGGAATGCATTCCCCTGTGGGAGCGGGCTTGCTCGCGAAGGGGTGCTCAGCAGCTCCGGCAACATTCAGCAAAAAATCGGTAGTCATCCATTCAAACCCGCATTAGCTTAGGCATTTGTCACGAGCATGAGTCGAGGTGTGCGATGGAGCTACAAACATGGCTGGCGTTTTTTGCTGCCTGCTGGGTGATCAGTCTGTCCCCTGGCGCCGGCGCCATTGCGTCGATGTCCAGCGGTCTGCAATACGGTTTCTGGCGCGGTTACTGGAATGCCCTTGGCCTGCAAATCGGCCTCGCAGTGCAGATTGCGATTGTCGGCGCCGGTGTCGGCGCAGTCCTCACCGCCTCGGCTACGGCGTTCCATGCGATCAAATGGTTTGGTGTGGCCTACCTGGTTTATCTGGCGATCAAGCAATGGCGCGCGCTGCCCATGGACATGAGCGATGACGCGGCGGTGCGGCCGATCGGCAAGCCGCTGGCGCTGGTGTTCCGTGGTTTTCTGGTGAACATCAGCAACCCCAAGGCACTGATTTTCATGCTGGCGGTGCTGCCGCAGTTCATCAATCCCCACGCACCGCTGCTGATCCAGTATCTGGTGATCGGCGCGACCATGATCTGCGTCGACCTGATCGTCATGGCCGGCTACACCGGTCTGGCGTCGAAAGTGCTGCGGTTGCTGCGCACGCCCAAACAGCAGAAACGCATGAACCGCACGTTTGCCGGGCTGTTCATCGGTGCGGCGGCGTTTATGGCGACGTTGCGTAAAGCAGCGGTTTAAACCCCCGCAGGCATAAAAAAGGCGACCTTTTGAGGTCGCCTTTTTCATTTGTGGCATGGGGTTTTAGCGCAAAATCACCGGCGCGGTATCACGCGGCAGATTGTTGCGCGGCTGCGGCTCGCGCGGCTGCTCGTAACCGCCACCGCCGAGCTGTTGGCTCAGTTGCCCGGCCACGTCCTCACCCAGCGCCTTCGACACCTCACGCACCACCCTTGGGCGGTTCAGCGAGATCTTGATGTCGCGGTGGTTCACCAGTTTGGTGTCCTGCGCTTCACCCATCGCCGTGAAGGCCGAAGTGATCTCAAAGGTCTTGGTGTTGATCAGGCTGAAGTCCGCCACCAAGGTCAGGCCCAGCACGGCCGAATAGCTGTCGGTGTGCGCCAGCTCGTTCATGTCCTGGGTGAAGTCGATGTCCGATACGGTACCGAACAGAACATAGTCGGCGCCCTTGAAGTTACCGGCCTTGATCCGCTTGATCACGTCGTAGATATCACCCTTGGACGACGCGGTGTACGGCGTGCCTTGCACCAACTGGAACATGCCGGTGCGCAGGATTTCACCTTTGATGTCGCCAGTGAATTTGCGCAGTTCGGTTTGTTCGATGTAGCTGGTGGTCGCTTCGAGCTCGTTGTAGTTCGAAGAACCGCTGGAGCTGTAGTAACCCTCGCGGTAATTGCTCTGCGCCGAAACGATGTGGATGTATTGCTCCACACGTTCCTGGTACGCCAGATCCGTCACCGCGACTTTCGGGGCCGCTTGCACGCTGAACGCGCAAGCCAGGGCCATCATGCCGATCCATGTGCGCATCGATTAACGCTCCGTGGTTTTGCGGATCTCTTTTTCGTCCATCCACTCGGCCAGACCGCTTTCAACGTCGATCAATTGCAGGCTGAATTTGTAGAAGACGTCCTTGTAATCGCTGCTGCGCTTGACGATCGAGCTGATCGAGCCTTCGATGCGGTACTTGGCGGCGATCATGTTACCGGTCTTGGCCACGGTGCTCTTCTTGTACAGGCCGCTCTGGTTTTGCAGCTTGAGCTGGTCAACCTGGCTCTGCATCGCATTGTTGTCGCTGGCGAAGCGCGCAACGCCAGTCTTCATCAGTTGGGTCTTGATGCTGGTGGTGATTTCGCGGGTGTCGATGTACTCGCTGGTCTTGTTCTTCACGTCGTAGACCTGAACCACCGGACGGCCCTGCAGAATGCCGGACTGGGCCAGGGAGCGGGTCATCGACTCGGCGATCATTTGCAGGTCGGTCGAACCGAATTCGTTGGTCACGGTTTCAACCGCTTTGGTGTCGCCGTAGCTGATGTTCTTGCTGCCCAGGGTCGGCGAAGTATTGGCGCAACCGGAGGCCAGCAGGGCGATGACGGCGATGCAGGAAAAGCGTGCAAACATGGGAATGCTCTCTAAAACAGGAATAGTGGGTCAGGGCTTAAGGCGTCTTGAGTTCCAGACGGAAGTCCACGGCTTTCGGGGTCGGGGCGATGCCCTGGATGAAGCTGGTCTGCGCGCCGTACATCATCTGGCTTTTCCAGACTTCTTCCTCGGCAATCGGGAAACCTTCCGGGCCGAGCCAGGCGAAGCGGTAGTAGAACGTCTTGTTGCTGTTGAGGGTGTTGCTCAACTGCACGTTGACGGTCATGAAGCCGTTTTCGCGCGCGACGCGCATGGCGCCGACGACGATGTGTTTCTGCGGGCCCATGGCCACGACCTTGCTCGCGGCGCTGCCCGGCTCCGGTGGTGGCGGGGTAGCGCAGCCGCTGGCCAACAAGGCGAGGGCGGCGACGGCGATGAGTTTGAAGTGCATGCAAAGACTCCGTTCTTAAGGTTGTTTGATGCTGGCGACGTTGGTCGCGCCGGCGCTCGGGATCACGTGGGCGGCGAGACCGCCAGCGAACACCTGATTGCCCACGGCGCGCAGGCTGATCACCTGATAACGTTGATCAACAGTGACCTTGACCACTGAACCGCCTACGGCACTCGGCAGGGTGACTTGGTGTTCACCTTTCTTCAAGCGCAGACGCACCACTTGGGTGTTGTCCGGCAAGGTGCGCCACGTACGGGTATCGGCACCTTCGAGCACCGCTGAAGAGATACCGACGGCCAGACCGGCCAGCGGATTGGTTTCGTTGATTTTCTTCTGCGCCACACCTTTGGTGATCGCACGCACGGTGGTGCGCAGGATGATCCCCGGCATGTCATCGCGCAGAGCACGGCGGGACATTGCGGTGGTGCTGTTGAGAGCCGTCAGGTTGACCTGCTGGCCGTCGACACCGATCTGTGCGAACGGCGCGGTGGAGGTGTCAGGTTTGATGATCGGGAACGACAGTGGCGTGATCACCACGTTGTTGGAGATCGGCAGAGGCAGCGGCACGCGGATGGAGTCGCGCGATGGCGCCAGACCACTTTGCACCACGATCAGGATGTCGCTGTCATCGCTCTTGGTCGGCTTGTCGAGGTTGACCAGCGCCTGCTCCAGCAGCGGCGTGTTCGGGCGCAGTTCGGCCGCTTTGCGGTAGCCCGGCGCAGCCAGGTCTTTTTCACCCAAGGCTTCGTAGACGAAACCGGCCAAGTAATGGCTGAACGCACTCTGGTAGCTGTTCTTCAGGCTGACCACTTCCGGCGCGTCGAGGCTGGCGACCGGGTAGCCTTGCAGGTCTTTGTACTGAGTCTTGATGCCTTCTTTCTCGGCCTCTTCCTCGCTCTTGAGGTATTCCTTGTCACGCAGGTCGGCGATCACCGCTTCACGTTCGTGGGTCCTCTTGATTGCAGTGCGTGCACCGTCGAAGTCATTGACCGCCAGCAGGTTCAGGGCCATCTGCGTGGTCAGCATGACTTTTTCGTAGTCGTAGCCTTCGTAGCGGCGCGCTTTGTCGTTGACGATGAAACTGCCGAACTGGGCCAGATACTTGCCCGTGTCGAGCTTGACCGAGTCTTCCCACTGACCAACCACCTGGTCGGCGCTGGTCCAGGCATTCTGGCTGCCGGACAGGTCGCCCTTGGCGCGCAGCAATTCACCTTTTTCGAAGTAATAGAGCAGGTCTTTGTCTGGGCCGGCGTTGTTCTTTTCCAGCAGGGTCAGCGCGGCATCGACGTTGCCGGAAGCTAGTTGCTGGTTGGTCTGGGCCAGTTCGGAGTCGTAGTTGCGAAACGCCGAACAGCCGGACAGCAGAGTGATAGCGCTGAGCGCGATCAGAGTAGGGGCGCGGAATGCCATGGGGGTACTTCTTCCCTGGAGTAACTACAGCCGCGGATGCTGGTCGGGCTGGTGTGACCCATCGACAGTGGCGTTGGCCTCCTGCCAATTCCTCATAACCAGAGGAGCTTTAATGCCGCATCGCGATAGCGCGGGCGCGGCATTATAGGCGTGCGGTGCTGGCTATATAATATCTTTTTAATTTCACTGGTTAGTTAGGTGCCATTACTGCCCGGCGCTGCCAACGTTCGTAGGTGCTGGTGCTTCGGGTAGCACCAGCGCTGACCCCACGTAGTAGTTCTTGCCCATGAATACCCGTAGATTGAACACTTGATGGTGCTGATCGACGCGCACGGTAAACCCGTCCTCTGCACGGAAATACGGAAAGCGAACGCGATGCAGGCCTTTTTTCAGGCGTAGCCGGGCGACCAGGGTTTTGTCCGGCAGGGTGCGCCAGGTGCGCGTATCCGCCTCTTCGAAAGGATCGTGTTCAGTAACCACCAGCGAAGCCTTGGCCGGATCGCGTTCATTCTTTTGAGCCTGGCTGATGGCGGCCATGTTGGCGCGGAACATGGCGCGAGAGATGATCGCCGGCATGTCATCGCGTAACGTACGCATGGCCATGTCAGTAACGCTGTTGATCATCGTCAACGGGTATTGTTTTCCGTCGACGAGCACACTCGGAACAGGAGGTGTGATCGTATCGGGCACCATTACCGGAAACGAGATCGGCGCGACAATCGTCAGGTTTTCGTTCAGCCGCACCGGGATCGGCACTTGCACCGAACTGCGCACCGGAGCAAACCCGGCCTGGACAACGACCAGAACCTCGCTTTCATCTGCTGCCGGCGGGGGCTTGTCCAGATTGCGCAAGGCTTTTTCGAGAAGCGGCACACCCGGGCGCAATTCGATAGCCTGCCGATAACCTGGCGCCGCGAGGCCGCGTTCACCCAGGGCTTCATACGTGAAACCCGCCAGGTAATGGCTGAACGCACTCTGGTAGCCGTTCTTCAGTTCAACCACTTGCGGGGCGTCGAGGACGGCGACCGGATAGCCTTGCAGATCCTTGTAATGCAGCGTGATTCCCTGGCTCCTGGCCTGCTCTTCAGCCTCTTCGTATTGCCGTTCCCGCTGACGCGCAATCAGGGTTTCGCGCTCGTGGGTTTTCTTGATGTCGGCGCGCGCACCGTCGAAATCGTTTTCCGCCAGTTGGTTGAGGGCCATCTCTGTGGTCAGCATGACTTTTTCGTAGTCGTAGCCTTCGTAGCGCAGCAGCTTGTCATTGACCAGCATCGTGCCCATTTCGTTGCCGAACCGGGTCAGCAGCTTCATGGCGCCGGATGGGTTGGCCTCTTCGCGCTGGAAAATCATCCGGTCAGCCGTGCGCCAGGCTTCCTGACTTTGCGGCAAGGCCGTGCCGGCGCTGAGAATGGCGCCTCTTTCCAGGTAATACAGCAGATCCTTGTCTTCCCAGGGATTGTGCAGCTTCAGCAGATAGAGCGCTTCGTTGAGTTCGCCCTTGGCCATCTCATCGATGGTCTGCTGCATCTCCGAATCGTAATCGCGGTAAGCGGCGCAACCGCTCAGGTGCACGATGGCACTGAACAACAGAAAAAACGGCAGGCAACGGCGCATGGAGTCAGGTTCTTCCTTGAACGGCAAGGGCTGGAGGTGAGGCAGTATAGGGGCTGGTTGTCTCGGCATGTCGCCTTCACGGTGCAGGCGTTCGTCGAGTTCATGCAAGGACACGACCGAGCATCGGCGCCACCGTTACACTGAAAAAACGACCGTAGCTCCGACAAAGCTTGAGTGAATCTCATTGGAAGTGAACAATGTGTTACTTCGTATTACCAATTGAGATTCGTTCATGACTGCGCCGTCCCGTTTTCTGGCCTGGCTGTTGTTCCCGTTGTGCGCTCTGAGTTGCTCCAACCTGCTGGCCGATACGGTGGAAGGCGCGCCGCAAGCCCTGCACATGCTTGATTACATCAGTGCCGACTATCCGCCGACGGTGGACGCGGGCAAGGTCATTGATGACGCCGAGTATCGCGAGCAGCTGGAATTCATTCAGGTGTTGCAGGGGCTGATCGCAGAGTTGCCGGGCAAACCGGAGAAGGCTGGACTGGAACAGGGCGTCATCGCCTTGCGTGCAGCGGTCACCGCTCGGCAGGACGGCGCGGACGTTGCCCGTCAGGCGCGGCAGTTGGGTGCGAAGCTGGCCGTGGCCTATGAAGTCAGCCAGGCGCCGGTCATCACCCCCGATCCGGCGCGTGCAGCACCGCTCTTCGCCCAGCATTGCTCGGTGTGCCACGGTGAAACCGGTGCCGGCGATGGTCCGGCCGGTGTCGGTCTGATGCCGCCCCCGGCTAACCTGCGCGAGGCCGCGCGTCTGGACCACATGAGTCTGTATGCGATTTACAGCACCCTCGGTCAAGGCGTCGAAGGCACCGACATGCCGTCCTTTGCCGATCAATTGGACGATCGCCAGCGTTGGGACATGGCGACTTATGTCGCCGGGCTTAGCGCCGATGCCTCGGCCGCCAAAGCCGAAAAAACCTATAACATCGCCGATCTGGCCCGCCAGACTCCGGCCGAAGTGCAAATCGCCGAAGGCCCGCAAGCCGCTGCGACGTTCCGCGCCCAGCGTGCGCAGCCGCCGCAGGTCAAGCGTGGCCCAGCGCAGTTGCTCGACTACACCGCAGCGACGCTGGACAAGAGCCTCGCGGCCTACCGCGCCGGCGAACACGATCAGGCTTACGATCTGTCGGTGGCGGCGTATCTGGAAGGTTTCGAACTGGTCGAGAGTTCGCTGGATAACGTCGACGCCAACGTGCGCAAGGACACTGAAAAATCCCTGATGGCTTATCGACAGTCATTACAGGACGGTTTGCCGGTGGCGCAGGCCGAACAGCGTCTCGACGCGGCCAAGGCCAAGCTCAAGGAGTCTGCCGGTCTGTTGGGCAACGATGGCTTGAGCTGGTCGCTGAGTTTCATTTCCGGCCTGCTGATTCTGCTGCGCGAAGGTCTGGAAGCGATTCTGGTGCTGGCGGCGATCCTCGCGTTCCTGCGCAACACCGGTCAGCAGTCGGCAGTGCGTAGCGTCAATGTCGGTTGGGGCCTGGCATTGCTGGCCGGCCTCGGTACGTGGGCGTTAGCGGCGTATGTGATTGATGTCAGCGGCTCGCAACGCGAATTGCTTGAGGGCGCTACGGCGCTGTTCGCCAGCGTGATGGTGTTGTGGCTCGGCGTGTGGATGCACGACCGCCGCCATGCAGCGGCCTGGCAGGATTACATCAAGAGCAGTCTGGTCGGCGGCGGCGGGCGTTTCGGCTTTGCGATCCTGGCGTTCTTCTCGGTGTATCGCGAGCTGTTCGAAGTGATCCTGTTTTACGAAACCCTGTGGCTGCAGGCCGGCCCTGCCGGACACAACGCGGTGCTGGCCGGTGGCGCGACAGCGTTGGTGCTGCTGGTCGGTCTGGCGTGGGTGATCCTGCGTGGCTCGGCGAAGTTGCCGTTGGCGTTGTTCTTCAGCATCAACGCTGCGCTGCTGTGCGCTCTGTCGGTGGTGTTTGCCGGGCATGGCGTTAAGGCGTTGCAGGAGGCTGGGATCTTCGGTACGCGGCCGGTGGCGTTCTTTGATTTCGACTGGTTGGGCATTCATGCCGATGCGTATTCGCTGACGGCGCAGGTCGTGGCGATTGTGGCGATTGTTGTGCTGTACAGCCGCAGTCGGATGGCCGAGAAGAAGCGGGTCGCCGCTTAAAGGCATTCGCTGCGCTCACATTCGCGAGCAAGCCCGCTCCCACATGGATGGCGTATATCCTGTGGGAGCGAGCTTGCTCGCAATTTTTTTGGAGGTTAAAAAATGCGTGTATGGATCGATGCCGACGCCTGTCCACGGGCGGCGAAGGATCTGGTGGTGAAGTTCGCGCTCAAGCGCCAGTTCGAAGTGGTGCTGGTGGCCGGGCAGCCGCAGATTAAACCGGGGTTGGCCATCGTCAAATTGATCGTGGTGCCGAGCGGCCCGGACGCGGCGGATGATTATCTGGTCGAGCACGCCGTGCCGGGTGAACTGGTGATCTGCAGCGACATTCCGCTGGCCGATCGGCTGGTGAAAAAGGGTGTGGCGGCGCTGGACCCGCGAGGCAAAGAGTTTGATGCGCAGAACATGGGCGAACGCCTCGCCGTGCGCAACCTGTTCACCGATTTGCGTGAACAGGGCCAGATGAGTGGCGGCCCGGCGCCATTTGGTGATCGCGAGAAGCAGGCGTTTGCCAACGCATTGGACCGGATTCTGACCCGGCTCACCCGCAAAACCTGAGTCTTGCACTGACCCTGTGGGAGCGGGTTTGCTCGTGAAAGCGCTGAGTCATTCAACTCAAAGTTGGCTGATACGACACCTTCGCGAGCAAGCCCGCTCCCACACAGATTTCGTTTGCAGTCAGGCTCAGACGTCGTTTTCGTGGGTCAGCTCAAGTACGCGATCAACGAGTTTGTTGATCCCGGACGCCGCTTCACTGATGTTCTGCGCCAGCATGTAAGCCGGGGTGGTCACCAGTTTGCGCGCCTTGTCTTCGATGATGTCGCCCACCACGCACTCTTCGTGGCTGGCGCCCATCTTGTTCATCGCCGTGGCGGTGTCGGTATCGTTGCCGATGGTGCAGGTCACGCCCGGGCCGTAGATCTTCGCCGCAAGTGCCGGCGAAATGCAGATCAGCCCCACCGGTTTGCCCGCTTCGGCAAATGCCTCGGCCAGGGCCAGCACGTCTGGCTGCACGGTGCAGCCGGCGCCTTCGATGGCGAAGTTCGACAGGTTTTTCGCCGCACCAAAACCACCCGGCACGATCAGGGCATCGAAGTCTTCAACGTCGGCCTGGCGGATATCCTTGATGTTGCCGCGGGCGATGCGCGCCGATTCCACCAGCACATTGCGCGACTCGGGCATTTCTTCGCCGGTCAGGTGATTGATCACATGCAATTGCGCAATGTCGGGGGCGAAGCACTGCACCTGCGCGCCGCGTTGATCGAGGCGCAGCAGGGTGATGACGCTTTCATGGATCTCGGCGCCGTCGTACACGCCGCTGCCGGACAGGATCACTGCAACTTTTTTGCTCATGGGTTTCTCTCCAGATTCATGGCGCTAAATGTCCACTAATTTGTCGCGCGTTGCCATAGGGTTAATGGGCGGCTAAGCCTAGGATCTGTCCTAAGGTTTCCCGTCAGGACGCGTCATGGACTTCATTCTCTATGCGGTGCCGTTTTTCTTCGTGTTGATCGTGGTTGAACTCATCGCTGACCGTTGGCGTGGGGTCAGCCACTATCGCCTGGCCGATGCGGTAAACAGCATCAGCACCGGCGTGCTGTCCACCACCACCGGCCTGCTGACCAAGGGCGTGGGGCTGTTGACCTATGCCTTTGCCCTGGAACATCTGGCGCTGCTCAGGCTGCCGGCGGACAGCGTTTGGGTCTGGGTGTTTGCCTTCGTCCTTTATGACATCTGCTATTACTGGCTGCACCGCATGGGCCATGAGCGAAACATCCTCTGGGCCGCGCATTCGGTGCATCACCAGAGCGAGGAGTACAACCTCTCGACGGCGTTGCGCCAGACCAGCACCGGTTTTCTGTTGAGCTGGATCTTCTACCTGCCGCTGG
This sequence comes from Pseudomonas sp. NPDC087615, assembly GCF_044743445.1. Classification (NCBI taxonomy): domain Bacteria; kingdom Pseudomonadati; phylum Pseudomonadota; class Gammaproteobacteria; order Pseudomonadales; family Pseudomonadaceae; genus Pseudomonas; species Pseudomonas sp. NPDC087615. Next base: position 65,431 of record NZ_JBIUWM010000014.1, read on the forward strand.
CCGTGTTCGGCGTGCCGCTGCTGGTATTTGTCAGCGTCGCGGCGTTGAATCTGCTTTATCAATTCTGGGTACATACCAGGCACATCCCCAAGCTTGGCTGGTTCGAGTGGTTCTTCGTCACGCCATCCAATCATCGGGCTCACCATGCACAGAACGCTCTTTACATGGATCGCAACTACGGTGGGGTGTTCATTCTTTGGGATCGGTTGTTCGGCACGTTTCAGGAAGAGGACGACAACGAACCGGTGATTTTTGGCGTGACCACGCCGTTGGCGAGCTGGAACCCGCTGTGGGCCAATCTGCAGTTTTATGCGCAGTTGTGGAGCGACGCGCGTCGGGCCGAGCGCAAATGGGACAAGCTGCGGATCTGGTTCATGCGCACCGGGTGGCGGCCAGCGGATGTCGCAGCCAGGTACCCGATGAACAAGCCGGACTTGAGCCAGTTCCGCAAGTTTGAAGTGTCGATCGACAGCCGCCAGCAGTGGTATGTGGTGGCGCAGTTTGGCGTCTATATCGCGCTGGGCAGTTATTTGATGAATCTGGAACGCAGCTTGCCGGTCGCCGCGTTGATACTCGGCTGGGGGGCTGTGGCGTTCGGTGTGTTTGCGTTGGGCGTGGCCTTGGAGAATCGGCCGTGGGCGCTGAAGGTCGAGCTGCTGCGGCTGGCATCGAACCTGGCGTTGGTGTGGCTGGCGCCGTTGGTTGGGCTCTGGCCGGCCAGCCCGGTGGTGTGGGCTGGCGTGCTCAGTTACAGCCTGCTCAGTGGCATCGGGCTGTACGTGTGTCGCCTGCGACTTACTCGGCTGGCGTCTTAGGCTCGGCTGATTTTGCCAATTCAGCTTTCTGGATTTGCTCGTCTTCGTAGATCTTCTTCGCCAGACGAGCATTCTTGAAACGACGGCGCAGCCACAGGCCAACGCCCAGTATCAGCAATGCACCCAGTACCCACAGCTCGTACTTCTTGATGCTGCCGAGCATGCCTTCCAGTACCGCTCCGAAGTGGTAAGCCGCGGCGGCCAGCGCAGTGGCCCAGATCGCCGCGCCAATGCCGTTCAGCAGCAAGTAACGTCCCGGCGGATACCCCGACAGGCCGATCGCCACCGGCATCACCGTGCGCAAGCCGTAAACAAAGCGGAAGCTCAGGACCCAGATATCAGGATGCTTGCGAATGTGCTCCAGCGCGCGGTCGCCCATCAGTTGCCAGCGCGGTTTGCGCGCCAGTAATTTGCGCCCATGCTTGCGGCCGAGGAAGTACCACAGCTGATCGCCGGCATAGCTGCCCAAGAACGCCACGACCACCACGATGTTGATGTCCATGTAACCGCGGAACGCGAGGAAGCCTGCGAGCACCAGGATGGTTTCGCCTTCGAAGAACGTGCCTAGAAAAAGGGCAAAGTAGCCGAAGTCATGCAGAAATTGTTGGAGCATTGTCTGGGTGCTGGCGAAATGAACGCGCAGCCTACCCCTTCGGACACATTCAGGAAAGTATCGAGATGTGTCTCGACGTGAACAATTCCTACACTGAGAATGGAATACGCCTACCTGTCACAGGTCTCACACAACTGTCATCTGTTGGTCATAATGGCCGTCTATAACTGTCACGCTCGCCCGTTTGCGCGGGCTCAGGAGTCTGCCGTGAGCTTTACCCCTGCCAACCGTTTGTTCCCCGCCACCCGCCTGCGTCGCAATCGCCGCGATGATTTTTCGCGTCGGCTGGTGCGGGAAAATGTGCTGACGGTCGATGATCTGATCCTGCCAGTCTTCGTGCTTGACGGTGAAAATCGTCGCGAAGCAGTGGCCTCGATGCCGGGTGTAGAGCGCTTGACCATCGACCTTTTGCTTGAAGAAGCCGCCAAATGGGTCGAACTGGGCATTCCGGCACTGGCGTTGTTCCCGGTCACACCCGCAGAACTCAAATCCCTCGACGCCGCCCAAGCCTGGAACCCTGAAGGTATCGCCCAGCGCGCCACTCGCGCTCTGCGTGCTCGTTTCCCGGAACTGGGCGTGATCACCGACGTCGCGCTCGATCCGTTTACCACCCACGGTCAGGACGGCATTCTCGACGAAGAAGGCTACGTGCAGAACGACATCACCGTCGACGCACTGGTGCGCCAGGCCTTGTCGCACGCCGAGGCCGGCGCTCAGGTGGTCGCGCCATCGGACATGATGGACGGGCGCATTCAGGCGATCCGCGAAGCGCTGGAAATCGCCGGCCACGTCAACGTGCGGATCATGGCCTACTCGGCCAAGTACGCCAGCGCCTATTACGGCCCGTTCCGCGATGCCGTGGGTTCGGCCTCGAACTTGGGCAAGGCGAACAAAGCCTCTTATCAGATGGACCCGGCCAACAGCGACGAAGCGCTGCACGAAGTCGGTGCGGACTTGTCTGAAGGCGCGGACATGGTCATGGTCAAACCCGGCATGCCGTACCTGGACATTCTTTTGCGGGTAAAAGATGCCTTCAAAGTGCCGACCTTCGTCTATCAGGTTAGCGGCGAATACGCCATGCACATGGCGGCGATCCAGAATGGCTGGTTGAGCGAGGCGGTGATTCTTGAATCACTGACCGCCTTTAAACGTGCCGGCGCTGATGGCATCCTGACTTACTTTGCTGTCCGCGCCGCTCAATTGTTACGAGAGCAGAAATAGCCCTCCCAGGAACATTCAATGAATACCGAAGGACTCACTGAAGTTGCAGTAAAAGAAGCTCAGCCGGTGGTGGAGCAGATCACCGAAACCCCACCGGAACTCGAGCCAGCGCCACCCGCGCCGGTCGCCGAACCCGCTGCGGCGGCGCCGGTGATCGCTATTCCGGGCCTGGATGACAGCAGCCTGTACATCCACCGCGAGCTCTCGCAACTGCAGTTCAACATCCGCGTGCTGGAGCAGGCGCTGGACGAGTCCTACCCGTTGCTGGAGCGACTGAAGTTCCTGCTGATCTTCTCCAGCAACCTCGACGAATTCTTCGAAATTCGCGTCGCTGGCCTCAAGAAGCAAATCACCTTCGCCCGTGAACAGGCCGGCGCCGATGGTCTGCAACCGCATCAGGCGCTGGCGCGGATCAGTGAACTGGTACACGGTCACGTTGACCGTCAGTACGCGATCCTCAATGACATCCTGTTGCCGGAGCTGGAAAAGCACCAGGTGCGCTTCATCCGTCGCCGCCACTGGACGACCAAGATCAAAACCTGGGTGCGCCGTTATTTCCGCGACGAGATCGCGCCGATCATCACCCCCATCGGCCTCGACCCGACGCACCCGTTTCCGTTGCTGGTGAACAAGAGCCTGAACTTCATCGTCGAGCTCGAAGGCATTGACGCCTTCGGTCGTGACTCCGGTCTGGCGATTATCCCGGCGCCGCGTTTGCTGCCGCGAATCATCAAGGTGCCGGAAGAAGTCGGCGGCGCGGGTGACAACTATGTCTTCCTGTCGTCGATGATCCATGCTCACGCCGATGACCTGTTCCAAGGCATGAAGGTCAAGGGCTGCTACCAGTTCCGCCTGACCCGGAACGCCGACCTTGCGCTCGATTCCGAAGACGTCGAAGACCTTGCCCGCGCCCTGCGTGGCGAGCTGTTCTCGCGGCGTTACGGCGATGCGGTGCGTCTGGAAGTTGCCGATACTTGCCCGAAACACCTGTCGGACTACCTGCTCAAACAATTCAACCTGAGCGAGACCGAGCTGTATCAGGTCAACGGTCCGGTCAACCTGACGCGTCTGTTCAGCATCACCGGTCTGGACAGCCACCCCGAGCTGCAATACACGCCGTTTACGCCGCAGATCCCGAAACTGCTGCAAAACAGCGAGAACATTTTCAGCGTGGTCAGCAAGCAGGACATCCTGTTGCTGCACCCGTTCGAGTCGTTTACCCCGGTGGTCGACCTGCTGCGTCAGGCCGCAAAAGACCCGCACGTTCTGGCCGTGCGCCAAACGTTGTACCGGTCCGGCGCTAACTCCGAGATCGTTGATGCGCTGGTGGATGCCGCGCGTAACGGCAAGGAAGTGACGGCTGTCATCGAGCTGCGAGCGCGCTTTGACGAAGAGTCCAACCTGCAACTGGCCAGTCGTCTGCAAGCGGCCGGTGCCGTGGTGATCTACGGCGTGGTCGGCTTCAAGACCCACGCCAAGATGATGCTCATTCTGCGGCGTGAGGCCGGCGAGATCGTGCGTTACGCGCACCTCGGCACCGGTAACTACCATGCCGGTAACGCCCGTCTGTACACCGACTACAGCCTGCTGACTTCCGACGACGCCTTGTGCGAGGACGTTGGCAAACTGTTCAGCCAGTTGATCGGTATGGGTAAAACGCTGCGCATGAAGAAACTGCTGCATGCGCCGTTCACCCTCAAGAAGGGCATGCTCGACATGATCGCCCGCGAGACGCAATTTGCGCTCGACGGCAAACCGGCGCACATCATCGCCAAGTTCAACTCGCTGACCGATCCGAAGATCATCCGCGCGCTGTACAAGGCCAGCCAGTCAGGCGTGCGTATCGACCTGGTGGTGCGCGGCATGTGCTGCCTGCGTCCGGGCATCGCCGGGGTTTCGCACAACATTCATGTGCGCTCGATCATTGGTCGCTTCCTTGAGCACACCCGCGTGTTCTACTTCCTCAACGGTGGCGAGGAGCAGATGTTCCTTTCCAGCGCCGACTGGATGGAGCGCAACCTCGACAAGCGTGTCGAGACTTGCTTCCCGGTGGAAGGCAAGAAGCTGCTGACTCGCGTGAAGAAAGAGCTGGAGCTTTACCTGACCGACAACACCCACAGCTGGAGCCTGCAGTCGGATGGCCGTTACATCCGCAACACGCCAACCGGCAACCAGAACCCGCGCAGTGCGCAGGCGACGTTGCTGGATCGGTTGGGCAGCCCGATTTTGCCGGTGAGCAGCTAAGCTTCGGCTCAAGCGCAATAAAAAAGGCGATCCCTCGGGATCGCCTTTTTTGTATCTGCTCAATGTGTCAGTGCACGGTGAGGAAAATCCCCACCCGCGTCAGCCAATCCGCCTCAAGCCCGAAATCCGCCTGTGTCAGTTGATTCTCGTCCAGCCAGTGTTCCGGGAACTCCACTTCCAGACTGTCGCCATTGGCATGCAGCACCACCTGCGGCATCGCCTGAGTGCCACGAATGTGGTGGAACAGAATCGCAAAGCGCAGCAGCACGCACAGGCGGATCAGCTTGATGCCGTCATCGCCGAACTCGGCGAATTTGTCCTTGGGAATGTTGCGGCGGTGGCCGCGAACCAGCAGTGCGAGCATTTGCTGGTCTTCACGGGAGAACCCGGCCAGATCCGAGTGCTCGATCAGGTAGGCGCCGTGCTTGTGGTAGTGATAGTGGGCGATGTCCAGGCCGACTTCGTGCACTTTCGCCGCCCACCCGAGCAGTTCGCGCCAGATACCGTCATCCAGTTCCCAATCCACAGCGACCTGATCGAAAGCGTGCAGGGCTTTGCGTTCGACCCGTGCCGCTTGCTCCAGGTCGACGTGATAGCGCTCCATCAGCGAGGTCAGGGTGCGTTCGCGCACGTCTTCGTGATGATGACGGCCAAGCAGGTCGTAGAGCACGCCTTCACGCAGCGCGCCGTCGCAATGATCCATGCGTTGCAGTTCGAGGGCGTCGAAGATCGCTTCGAGAATCGCCAGGCCCGCCGGGAAAATCGCCCGACGGTCAGGTTTGATGCCGTCGAAATCGATCTTGTCGACATCGCCGAGCTTGAACAAACGGCGTTTGAGCCAGGCCAGACCTTCGGCATTCACCTCGCCAGTGCCATGCCCGCCGGCCTTCAGTGCCAGGCCGATGGCGCGGATGGTGCCCGAGGAGCCGATGGCTTCATCCCAGGTCAGGCGGTGCAGGGCGTGTTCGATGCTCATGATCTCCAGCCGCGCCGCCGTGTACGCCTGAGCGTAACGGGCCGGAGTAATCTTGCCGTCCTTGAAATAGCGCTGGGTGAAGCTGACGCAGCCCATTTGCAGGCTTTCACGCAGCAGCGGTTCGAAGCGCTGCCCGATGATGAATTCGGTACTGCCGCCGCCGATGTCGGCGACCAGGCGCTTGCCTGGGGTGTCGGCGAGGGTGTGCGACACACCCAGATAGATCAGACGGGCCTCTTCACGGCCGGAGATGACTTCCACCGGATGGCCGAGGATTTCTTCGGCGCGATGAATGAATTCGAGGCGGTTACGCGCTTCGCGCAGGGCGTTGGTGCCGACGATGCGCACGGCGCCCAGTGGCATGCCGTTGATCAGTTGGGCAAAGCGCTTGAGGCAATCGAGGCCACGCTGCATCGATTCTTCGTTGAGTTGGCGTTCATCGTTGATGCCAGCGGCCAACTGCACCTTCTCCCCGAGGCGTTCGAGAATGCGGATCTCGCCGTTCTGGGCCTTGGCCACGACCATGTGAAAGCTGTTGGAGCCCAGGTCGATAGCGGCGATCAGGGACAGATTCTTGGCTTGGGATTGCGGCATGGTCAGGGGGTCTCGGTCGATAACCTCGACATCGTGCCACGATCAAACGCTGACGCCAACGCGCAAGGTACAAACCGTTGATTCAGCGCATAAAAGCTTGAGACCGCGGCGTGGCCATTCGCGAGCAAGCCCGCTCCCACAGGTGACCGCGTTCCAATGTGGGAGCGGGCTTGCTCGCGAAGAGGGCATCACAGGCAATGAGGATCCATCAGGCAGTCGCTTCGACGGTACCAATGAAATTCGCCAACTCCGCCGTCTGCGGATTGGCAAACAGCACCTTCGGATCGCCCACCTCATGCACCTTGCCGTGGTGCATGAACACCAGTTTGTCGCCGACCTCACGGGCAAAGCGCATTTCGTGGGTGACCATGATCAGCGTCATGCCTTCCTTGGCCAGTTGCCGCACCACGCTGAGCACCTCGTTGACGAGTTCCGGATCCAGCGCCGAGGTAATTTCGTCGCACAGCAGCACCTTCGGCGACATTGCCAAGGCGCGGGCGATCGCCACGCGTTGCTGCTGTCCACCGGACAGCCGATCCGGGAAAGCATCGAACTTCTCGCCCAGACCCACGCGCTCAAGCATCTTGCGCGCCAACTCCGTAGCCTTGGCTTTTGGCACTTTTTGCACCACTTGTGGCGCAAGCATCACGTTCTCACCGACGGTCAGGTGCGGGAACAGGTTGAACTGCTGGAACACCATGCCGACTTTCTGCCGCAGGCTGCGCAGGTCGGCGCGGGCGGCGTCGAGGTATTCGCCGTCGACTTCGATCACGCCGTCGTTGATCGACTCCAGGCCGTTGAGGGTGCGCAGCAAAGTGGATTTGCCCGAGCCGCTGCGACCGATGATCGCCACCACCTGGCCTTCCTCGACGCTGAGGTCGATGCTTTTGAGGACGTGGTGATCGCCGTAGTATTTATGCAGGGCGGAAATTCTAAGCAGAGGCATGCAGTCTCCTTTCCAGGTAGCGCGCACTGAGGGACAAGGGGTAACAAAGCAGGAAGTAGCCGAGGGCGACGAGGCCGTAGACCATGAACGGTTCGAACGTGGCATTGGCGAGCATGCCGCCGGTTTTGGTGAGCTCGGTGAAACCGATGATCGAGGTCACCGCGGTGCCTTTGACCACTTGCACCGAGAAACCCACGGTCGGCGCCACGGCGATGCGCAGCGCTTGCGGCAGGATCACATAGCGCAGTTGCTCCAGAGGATTGAGCGCCAGACTCGACGAAGCTTCCCACTGACCGCTGGGAATCGCCTCGACACAACCGCGCCAGATCTCTGCCAGATAGGCGCTGGTGAACAGCGTCAGGGCAATCGCGGCGGCCATCCACGGCGAGATTTCAATCCCGGCCAGCGCCACGCCGAAAAACACCAGAAATAGCTGCATCAGCAGCGGCGTGCCCTGGAACAACTCGATCCAGGTGCGGGCAATGCTGCTCGGCAAGGTGTTTTTCGAGATGCGCATGATCAGGATCAGCAGCCCGACAATGCCGCCACCAATAAATGCCACCAGCGACAGCGCCAGCGTCCATTGCAGGCCGATGAGCAGGTTGCGCAGGATGTCCCAGAACGTGAAATCGCTCATTGGCTGCTCCTCGAAATGTAGCGCCGACCGATCCAGTTCAGCAGTTGGCGGATCAGCAGCGCCATGCACAGGTAGATCAGCGTGGTCAGCGCGTAGGTTTCAAAGGCGCGAAAGTTGCGCGACTGAATGAAGTTGGCAGCAAAGCTCAACTCTTCGGTGGCGATCTGCGAGCACACGGCCGAGCCGAGCATGACGATGATGATCTGGCTGCTCAGTGCCGGCCAGACCTTGCCCAGCGCCGGCAGCAGCACCACATGACGAAACGCCTCGAAGCGACTCATCGCCAGCGCCGCCGCCGCTTCCAGTTGCCCGCGAGGGATTGCCTGGATGCCGGCGCGGATAATCTCGGTCGAATAGGCCCCGAGGTTGATCACCATCGCTAGCACCGCCGCTTGCCACTCGGAAATCTGCACGCCGAGCGACGGCAGGCCGAAGAAGATGAAGAACAGTTGCACCAGAAAGGGCGTGTTGCGGATCAACTCGACGTAGACCCCGAAGATCGCCGAGAACGGGCGGATGTTCCACGCCCGCACCAGCGCCCCAACGATGCCCACGCCCACCCCGAGCACCGCGCCGATGGCTGTCAGCTCCAGGGTAAACAGCGCCCCGCGCAACAGCAGGTCGGTGTTCTGCACCACCGGCATGAAATCGAACTGATAAGCCATGAAGGTCTCCCGCGCAGTCGATCAGAGATCGGCCGGCAGCGGCTCTTTCAGCCAGGTTTTTGAGTTCTTTTCCAGCGCGCCGTCAGCCTTGGCGGTGGTCAGGATGTCGTTGACCTTGGTCAGCAGCGCCGCTTCGTTCTTGTTCACGCCGACGTAGACCGGCGAATCCTTGAGCTTCACTTTCAGTGCCGGAACGCGCTTCGGGTTCTTCTCGCTGATGGCGACCATCACCACGTTGCCGCTGGCGATCAGGTCAACTTGCCCGGCGAGGTAGGCGGCGATGGTCGAGTTGTTGTCTTCAAAGCGCTTGATGGTCACGCCTGCCGGGGCAACCTTGGTCAGCTCGATGTCTTCGATGGAGCCTCGGGTCACGCTGATGGTTTTGCCCTTGAGGTCATCGAGGGTGGTGATCGCAGCGTCCGGTGGGCCGAACACGGCGAGGTAGAACGGCGCGTAGGCGCGGGAGAAGTCGATGACTTTTTCGCGCTCGGGGTTCTTGCCCAGGCTGGAAATCACCAGATCGACCTTGCCGGTGGTCAGGAACGGGATGCGGTTGGTGCTGTTGACCGGCGTCAGTTCAAGTTTGACCTTCAACTGATCGGCCAGCAGTTTTGCCGTGTCGATGTCCAGTCCGCGGGGCTTCATGTCCGGGCCGACTGAACCGAACGGCGGGAAGTCCTGGGGCACGGCAACTTTCAGCGTGCCGCGTTTGATCACGTCGTCCAGACCGTCAGCGTGGGCGGGGACCTGGCTTAACAGCAGGCTGGAAAACAAGGCGGCGAGGAGGGCGCTGTAACGCTTGGTCATGGACAATCTCCGGATCGGCGGGAAGTGATTTCTGCGATCTGACACAGCACGGGCCATGCCAATACGCAGCTTTCATCCCGCAAGGCCGCATTTTCAGTGGGTTTGCTCGGTCTTACTGGTCTGAACAGTCAGGATGTTTTTCGCACTCCGATGGCGCATCGACGCTCATCACCGAACCCTGCTGGGGCACGACTTGCCGGACTCGGTGAATAGCTTTACAACTAGCCGCACATTGGCCTGGCTCGTCTGAAAAACCATGAACTCGATCTCCCGCGCCGTACCTGAAGTGGCGCTTCAAGCGATTCGCAAACTGATCACCGAGCAGGGCTTCGGCCCGGGCGATGCCCTGCCGTCGCAACGGGATCTGGCACTGCAGTTGGGCGTCAGTCGGGCGTCGTTGCGTGAAGCGCTGTCGTCACTGAGCGCGCTGGGCGTGGTCAGTATTCTGCCGGGCAAGGGCGTCTTCGTGCAGTCGCCGGTAGAGCTGTCGCGTGGTGAGAATGCGCCGGGCTGGTCGTTCGCCGCGCAGGCTTCGCCACTGGATATCTTCCAACTGCGCTACGCGCTGGAGGGATTTGCGGCGGGGCTGGCGGCGATGACGTTGAGCACCTTCGATCTGGATGCGCTGGAGGACAATGTCGCGGCGATGCGTGAACAACTGCGTGCCGGCGACTTTGATGCGGCGGCGAAGCTGGATTTCGAATTTCACCGGCGGATCCTGCTGTCCAGCGGTAATCAGGCGATGCTGAGCATCCTCACGGCCAGCGCCGAGATCTTTCTGGAGAGCCAGAAGCTACCGTTCATCCGCGCAGAACGTGCCATGGAAACCTGGCAGGAACACCGCAAGATCCTCCGTGCGCTGGCTCGCCGTGCTTCTGGTGCGGCGCAAAAAGCCATGCAGGAGCATGTGCGCAATGCCGCGCTGCGTACTGGAATCGCCTTCATCGCCCCCGCCACGGCGTGACTTGAGCTATACCCAAACTCATGGGGCACCATAGCAAGACTCAATCATCTGCGGCTTCCTGAACGGAGGAAGGGCGGATATGATGGGCCACGTTTTTTTGCTTACAACCTGGAGAATTCCATGAGCAGCGATCTTATCAAACACGTTAGCGACGCTAGCTTCGAAGCCGACGTACTCAAGGCCGAAGGCGCTGTATTGGTCGACTACTGGGCTGAATGGTGCGGCCCATGCAAAATGATCGCTCCGGTTCTGGACGAGATTGCCGAGACTTACAAAGGCAAGCTGACCGTTGCCAAACTGAACATCGACGAAAACCAGGAAACCCCGGCCAAGCACGGCGTGCGTGGTATTCCTACTCTGATGCTGTTCAAGAACGGCAACGTTGAAGCGACCAAAGTCGGCGCCCTGTCGAAGTCGCAACTGGCTGCTTTCCTCGACGCCAACATTTAAGCGTCGCCATAAAAGGCCAAAAAAAGCCTCGCATTTTGCGGGGCTTTTTGCGTATTCAGGGCTAGACGCTCCGAAACTCAGGTGGTACATTCGGCCCCGCAATGGTTTCTCCACTGCCCCCTGCTAGCCGTCGCCGACGCACTCCTTTTCGAATAAGTACGCGATCCTGTCGCCTTCTCCGCGGCGCGGCCTCATTAAGCCAAAAGCTTAATTTCCCCCCCCTCCATAAATGATTACGTCATTCCTATATGAATCTGACTGAACTCAAGCAAAAGCCGATTACCGAACTGCTCGAATTGGCCGAACAGATGGGCATAGAAAATATGGCCCGTTCGCGCAAGCAGGACGTGATTTTCTCCCTGCTCAAAAAGCACGCGAAAAGCGGCGAGGAAATCTCCGGTGATGGCGTGCTGGAGATTCTCCAGGACGGCTTCGGCTTCCTGCGCTCCGCTGACGCCTCCTATCTCGCCGGCCCAGACGATATTTACGTCTCGCCGAGCCAGATCCGCCGCTTCAACTTGCGCACCGGTGACACCATCGTTGGCAAGATCCGCCCTCCGAAGGAAGGCGAGCGGTATTTCGCCCTGCTCAAGGTCGACACGATCAACTTCGATCGTCCAGAGAACGCGAAAAACAAGATTCTCTTTGAGAACCTGACCCCGCTGTTCCCGACCGTGCGCATGAAGATGGAAGCCGGTAACGGTTCCACCGAAGACTTGACCGGTCGTGTGATCGACCTGTGTGCTCCGATCGGCAAAGGCCAGCGTGGTCTGATCGTGGCGCCGCCGAAAGCGGGTAAGACGATCATGCTGCAAAACATCGCAGCGAACATTGCCCGTAACAACCCTGAAGTCCACCTGATCGTATTGCTGATCGACGAACGTCCGGAAGAAGTAACCGAAATGCAGCGCACCGTGCGCGGCGAAGTGGTTGCCTCGACCTTCGACGAGCCGCCGACCCGTCACGTCCAGGTGGCCGAAATGGTGATCGAGAAGGCCAAGCGCCTGGTCGAGCACAAGAAAGACGTGGTGATCCTGCTCGACTCCATCACCCGTCTGGCCCGCGCCTACAACACCGTGATCCCGAGCTCCGGCAAGGTGCTGACCGGTGGTGTTGACGCCCACGCCCTGGAGAAACCGAAGCGTTTCTTCGGTGCTGCGCGCAACATCGAAGAAGGCGGCTCGCTGACCATTATCGCCACCGCACTGGTTGAAACCGGTTCGAAGATGGACGAAGTGATCTACGAAGAGTTCAAGGGTACCGGCAACATGGAGCTGCCTCTGGATCGCAAGATCGCCGAGAAGCGCGTGTTCCCTGCGATCAACATCAACCGTTCCGGCACCCGCCGCGAAGAGTTGCTGACCGCCGACGACGAACTGCAGCGCATGTGGATTCTGCGCAAACTGCTGCACCCGATGGACGAAGTTGCCGCCATCGAGTTCTTGATCGACAAGCTGAAAACGACCAAGACCAACGACGAGTTCTTTTTGTCGATGAAGCGCAAGTAAGTCGCCGCTGTTAAAAAAAGCGCCCCGAAAAGGGGCGTTTTTTTTTGCGCTGGATTATTGGTGTTCGGGATTGAATTTTACGCGGCTGATAACGGTCTCCCTTTCTAGGTTTGTATCCAAAACAAAGAAAGGGCTTTCATGCACACGTTTGGCAATCGCCGTGATATCGACGGATTACGGGCACTGGCGGTTATTCCCGTCGTACTGTTTCATTTCGGATTCAGTACATTCAGTGGCGGTTTTGTCGGGGTTGACGTCTTTTTCGTCATTTCCGGCTTCCTGATCACCACCATCCTGTTCCGCGAAATCAGCGCTCAGCGCTTCAGCTTCATCGATTTCTGGGCGCGCCGTGCCCGCCGCATCATTCCTGCCCTGACCGTGGTCATGCTGGTGACGCTGGCGCTGGGCTGGTTGCTGCTGACGGCCAAGGACTTCTCCGAGCTGGGCCGAACGGTGCGCTATCAGTCTCTGTTTATCTCCAACATTCTGTTCATGCGCGAGGACGGCTACTTCCAGCCTGCTTCTGATCTGAAACCGCTGCTGCATACCTGGTCGCTGGCGGTGGAAGAGCAGTACTACATCTTCTTTCCACTGCTGATGGCTGCGCTGATCCGTTATGTCCGGCATTGGCGCTGGATGTTGTTCGCGGTGCTGTTGGTGTCGTTTGGCTTGAACATCACCTACATCGAACAAAAGCCGGACTTCGCGTTCTTCTCACTGCCGACCCGCGCTTGGGAGTTGTTGTGCGGCGCGATGCTCGCGGTGATGCCAGCGCCGAAACGTGCTGTGCGTCCCTGGCTGTATCAGGCAGTGGGCCTAGCCGGTCTGGCGGCGGTTTTGGGCGCGGTGTTCATCTTTGACAAGGCCACGGTTTTCCCGGGCTGGGCGGCGTTGTTGCCGGTGCTGGGCACAACGGCGTTGATCTGGTCGGGCGCGCAAGGGGCTAGTTGGACCGCGCGGTTGTTGAGCCTGCCAGCATTGGTTTGGGTCGGGTTGCTCTCTTATTCCCTGTATCTGTGGCACTGGCCGGTGTATGTCTACGCCAACGCTATTTCGATCGACGGCATTCAGCCACTGGAGGCGATTGCCTGGATAGCCTTGGCGCTGGGCCTTGCGTGGCTGAGTTTGCGCTATGTCGAGTTGCCTTTGCGGGAAAAACGCCTGCTTGTCTCTCGCAATGCGGTGCTGGCGGGAGGCTTTGCGGCCATCGTTGTGCTCGTGGCAACGGGATCGGCGATCCGTTCGGCCGATGGTGTTCCTCAGCGCCTGACCGGTAAGGCGCTGGAGTACGCGCAGTCCCGTGAGTGGCATGCAGGGCAGATGAAATGCATGTTGGTCACCCAGGACAAGTCGCTGGACAAGGCCTGTCTGGTGGGTGGCAAGGAGAATGTCCCGGCCACTCAGTTGTTCTGGGGTGACAGCCATGCCGCCGCCTTGCTGCCGGCCATCGAGAGCAATGCCCGTCGCGAGGGGCGTCCGGTATGGCTGTACAGCATGAGCGCCTGTCCGCCGATTCTCAGTGATGACCCGCGTCAGCGCTGCAAGGATTTCAACGAACAGACCATGGAGCGGGTGCGCAGCCTTGGCATCAAGGATGTGGTACTGGCTTCCAACTGGAGCCTTTATGTGTACGGCCGCGAAGACGGTGACAAGAAAGTGTTGCTCAATTCACACGACGATACTGCCCAGGCCGAGCAACGCATGGCCGCCGCGCTGAAGGCGCGCGTGGCTGCGTTGCGAGAGGCGGGGGCGCAAGTCTGGTTGTTCAAGGAAGTGCCGCTGCAGCGCAAAGGCAGCATCAATCGACTGACCAGCCTGGCGCGGATTGGGCGTTCGACCGAGGGGCTCGGTCGTCCACTGGAGGAACATCTGGCGCGCCAGCATTTCATCGGTGTCTTGTTCGACGCCATCAGTGCCGCCGACCCAGGGGTGCATGTGGTCGATCCAACGCCGCTGATGTGCGCCAACGGGATCTGCAGCATCGAGGTCAACGGTCATTCCCAATACAAGGATGAGGATCACCTCTCTGATGTGGGCAGCGCCAGACTGAGTCCCCTGTTTGCGCCGTTGCTGCTGGGTACGAGCCACAATTGAGCGATGCCAGGCGCTGACGGGCTGCTGTTTGCCCGTCAGAGCAGGTAGGATGTACGCCTATTTTGAGGGTGCCATCGTCAATGAAATTCAAGGATCTTCGGGATTTCGTGCAGCAGCTTGAGCAGCGCGGAGAGTTGAAACGCATCCAGATTCCCGTCTCGCCGGTGCTGGAGATGACCGAGGTGTGCGATCGCACACTGCGGGCCAAGGGCCCGGCGTTGCTGTTCGAGAAACCGACCGGTTATGACATCCCGGTGCTCGGCAACCTGTTCGGCACCCCCGAGCGGGTGGCGATGGGCATGGGTGCCGAGTCGGTCAGCGAGCTGCGCGAAATCGGCAAGCTACTGGCCTTCCTCAAAGAGCCTGAGCCGCCGAAGGGCTTGAAAGACGCGTGGTCGAAGCTGCCGATCTTCCGCAAGATCATCTCGATGGCGCCGAAAGTCGTCAAAGACGCGGTGTGTCAGGAAGTGGTCATCGAAGGCGATGACGTCGATCTGGCCATGCTGCCCGTGCAAACCTGCTGGCCCGGCGACGTCGGCCCGCTGATCACCTGGGGCCTGACCGTCACCAAAGGCCCGAACAAGGACCGCCAGAACCTCGGCATCTACCGTCAACAAGTGATCGGTCGCAACAAGGTCATCATGCGCTGGCTCAGCCACCGTGGCGGCGCGCTGGATTACCGCGAATGGTGCGAGAAGCACCCGGGCCAGCCGTTCCCGGTGTCCGTGGCCCTTGGCGCTGATCCGGCGACCATTCTCGGCGCCGTGACCCCTGTGCCGGACAGCCTCTCCGAATACGCTTTCGCCGGTCTGCTGCGCGGTAACCGCACTGAGTTGGTGAAGTGCCGCGGCAACGACCTGCAAGTGCCGGCCAGCGCCGAGATCATCCTTGAAGGCGTGATCCATCCCGGCGAGATGGCCGACGAAGGTCCGTATGGCGACCATACCGGCTACTACAACGAAGTCGACAGCTTCCCGGTGTTCACCGTCGAGCGCATCACCCACCGGATCAAGCCGATCTACCACAGCACCTACACCGGCCGGCCGCCGGATGAGCCGGCCATTCTCGGCGTGGCGCTGAATGAAGTGTTCGTGCCGATCCTGCAGAAGCAGTTCCCGGAGATCACCGACTTCTACCTGCCGCCCGAAGGCTGTTCGTACCGCATGGCCGTGGTGACGATGAAGAAGTCGTATCCGGGGCATGCCAAGCGCGTGATGCTCGGTGTCTGGTCGTTTTTGCGACAGTTCATGTACACCAAGTTCGTTATCGTCACCGACGACGATATCAACGCCCGGGACTGGAACGACGTGATCTGGGCCATCACCACGCGCATGGACCCCAAGCGCGACACGGTGATGATCGATAACACGCCGATCGACTACCTGGACTTCGCCTCGCCGGTCTCCGGCCTGGGTTCGAAAATGGGCCTGGATGCCACACACAAGTGGCCGGGCGAAACCACTCGCGAGTGGGGCCGCGTGATCGTCAAGGACGACGCCGTCACTCAGCGGATCGATGCCATCTGGAATCAGTTAGGAATAGATTGATGCGTGTAACCCTGCAGCCCTCCGGAGCGGTGCTTGAGATACAACCCGGTGAGCGGATTCTCGATGGAGCGCGGCGCCTGGGCTACGACTGCCCGCAAAGCTGCCGCAACGGTAACTGTCATGTGTGCGCGGCGCTGCTGGTGGAAGGCCGGGTCGAACAGGCTGGCAAGGTGCACGATCACGGCGAGTTCTACACTTGCATAGCCGAGCCGCTGGAAGACTGCATCCTGTTGTGGGATGGCGTGCTCGCGCTGGGAGAGTTGCCGGTGCGCAGCCTGTCGTGTCAGGTCATCGAATGCCGGGACGTGGGTGGCGACACCTGGCGTGTGCGCCTGCGCGCGCCGGCCGGTAAACCACCGCGCTATCACGCCGGGCAGTATTTGATGATCGAGCGCGAGAACGGCGAGAAATCGGCGTTCTCCATGGCGTCGGCGCCGCACGGAGGGCGTGATCTGGAAATCCACGTACTGGCGCGCGAAGCCAGTGCGTTGAGCCTGATCGAGCAGTTGCAACGTAACGCGATGGTGCGCGTCGAGTTGCCAATGGGCGACACCCACCTCGCCGAACTGCCCGATGGGCCGCTGGTGTTGATCGCCGCCGGTACGGGCATGGGTCAGATTCACAGCTTGATCGAACATTGCCGTGCCAATGGCTTCAAGCATCCCGTGCATCTGTACTGGGGCGTGCGCCGTCCGGAAGATTTTTATGACATCGAACATTGGGACGAGTGGCTGAAGCTGCCGAATCTGTTCCTGCACAAAGTCGTCAGCGACCAATGCGGCTGGGAAGGGCGCTGCGGGATGCTGCACGAGGCGGTCTGTGAAGACTTTCCGGATCTCAAGCCTCTGCACGTCTACGCCAGCGGCTCACCTGCCATGGTCTACGGCACGCTCGACGCTTTGGTCGAGGCTGGGATGGATGCCCATCAGATGCGCGCTGATGTGTTTGCCTACGCCCCACGTGCCTGAGTCGTTATAACTCTCTATATAGCTGATCGGTATTTATGCAATTACATAAATACCGGTAGGTTATATATCCATCAGGCAATTAATTAAGAACTGTGCCATGGCACTTAAATTGCCTTTAAATATATGTGCCTTATTGTTTCAGCGGTGCGTTCTATTAAGTAATTCATCACCCGCGGGGAGCTGAACGCTATTCGCCATGAGCGCCATTGAAAACGCTTTTCTGAACCTGGCTTACCCTCCACGGCTCGATCTTGGGCCGCAGTTGACGCACGAACAACTTCTCGCCTCCATGCAATCGACCATGGCGCGCCACAAGGGCGGGCCGGTGTGGCTGTTCGCCTACGGATCGCTGATCTGGCGGCCGGAATGCACAGCGGTGGAGCGGGTGCGCGGGCGAGTGCACGGTTACCACCGTGGCCTGTACCTGTGGTCGCACGAACACCGGGGTACGCCGGAAATGCCCGGATTGGTCTTTGGTCTGGATCGTGGCGGCTCGTGCAGCGGCTTTGCCTATCGCTTGCCGCAAGAGAATCTCGACAGTTCGCTGTATGCGCTGTGGAAACGCGAGATGCCGTTCCCGTCCTATCGGCCACACTGGCTCAACTGCCGGCTCGAAGATGGCAGCCAGGTTCAGGCGTTGGGATTTGTTCTGGAGCGACACCTGCCCAGCTATGCCGGCAACTTGCCGGATCATGTGCTGAGCCAGGTGTTCGAAAGCGCTTGCGGGCGTTACGGTACCACTCGCGATTATGTCGAGCAGACCGCCCACGCCCTGCGCAGCCACGCCATGCCAGACCGGAATCTGGAGGCGCGGCTCAAGCGCTGTCGATTAAAAGCCGATCAGGCGACGGCTTCGCGGCTCTGACTGGCGACTTGCTTGTGCCATAACGTCGGAGCCAGGAAGGCCATCGCCAACAGGCAAGCGCCGACCAGCAGGACGAAACCGCCGTCCCAGCCGAAGTGGTCAACGGTGTAGCCCATAGCTGCACTGGCCGCGACCGACCCCCCCAGATAACCGAACAGACCGGTGAAGCCCGCGGCGGTACCGGCAGCTTTCTTCGGCGCCAGTTCCAGCGCCTGCAAACCGATCAGCATCACCGGGCCGTAGATCAGGAAGCCGATCGAGAACAGGGCGATCATGTCGACGGTCGGGTTGCCGGCCGGGTTGAGCCAGTAAACCAGCGTCGCGACAGTCACCATCGCCATGAACACCATGCCGGTCAGGCCGCGGTTGCCACGGAAGATCTTGTCCGACATCCAGCCGCACAGCAACGTGCCCGGAATACCCGCCCACTCGTAGAAGAAATAGGCCCACGAGGTTTTATCCACGGAGAAGCCCTTGGCTTCCTTGAGGTAGGTCGGTGCCCAGTCGAGTACGCCGTAGCGCAGCAGGTAGACGAAGACGTTGGCCATGGCGATGTACCAGAGCATTTTGTTGCGCAGCACGTATTTGACGAAGATTTCCTTGGCGCTGAATTCGTCTTCGTGGCTGGAATCGTAGCCTTCCGGGTAATCGTTCTTGTACTTCTC
This sequence comes from Pseudomonas sp. NPDC087615, assembly GCF_044743445.1. Lineage (NCBI taxonomy): Bacteria > Pseudomonadati > Pseudomonadota > Gammaproteobacteria > Pseudomonadales > Pseudomonadaceae > Pseudomonas > Pseudomonas sp. NPDC087615. The sequence continues at coordinate 84,010 of NZ_JBIUWM010000014.1, forward strand.
GATCGGCGGCAGGCCGACCGATTGCGGGGTGTCGCGCATGGTAATGAAGGCAAACACCGCCACGCCCAGCGCTACCGCTGCCGGTACATAGAACGCTGCGTGCCAGTCGTTGAACAGGCCCATGCCGATCAGGAACAGCGGGCCGATCAGGCCACCGCCGACGTTGTGCGCCACGTTCCACACCGAGACCACGCCGCCGCGTTCCTTCTGCGACCACCAGTGCACCATGGTGCGTCCGCTCGGCGGCCACCCCATGCCCTGGGCCCAGCCGTTGATGAACAGAAGAATGAACATCATGGTCACGCTGGACGTCGCCCAAGGCGCGAAACCGAAAACGAACATCACCCCCGCCGACACCAGCAAGCCGAACGGCAGGAAGAAGCGCGGGTTGGAACGGTCGGACACCAGGCCCATGAGGAACTTCGACAAGCCATACGCAATGGCAATCGCCGACATCGCCAGACCCAGATCGCCACGGCTGTAGCCTTCGTCGATCAGGTACGGCATGGCCAGGGAGAAGTTTTTGCGCAGCAGGTAATAACCCGCGTAGCCGATGAAAATACCGGCGAAAATCTGCCAGCGCAGGCGTCGGTAGGTGCTGTCTATTTTTTCTTCAGGCAATGGAGCCTGATGTGCGGCAGGACGAAAGAAAGCAAACATTCAAGAGCTCCAGATTTCTTGTTTTGACTGCGGATGCGAATGTTACAGTTTCGTTACCGAAAATAGCACCGGTTCGCATTGGCAAAACAGCGGAAAATGTTGGAAGTCGCATGTTCTTTTACGAACCTGTCGCTCAGCTGTAAAAACGGGGCGTTTTTGTCGCGTCCAATACGTTGTGTCTTAGACTCGCCGTCAGTAACCCCCACTGCTTCAGCAGAGTTGAATGATGGCCCTGAGAATTCGCAGGTTGGTGCCCCGATTGTTAGTCGCGATAGCGCTCACTGTTTTGGTGCTGGCGCTGAGTTTCGCGCAGTACCCCGTTGCGCCGGGATTGCGCAATGTCACCGTGTTGATCGTTCGTCATGCGGAAAAGCCTGATGTAGGCAGAGAACTCAATGCTCGAGGCGAGCAACGCGCGGTTGCCTATGCCGACTATTTCACCCCGTTGAAACTGGCGGGCGAAACACTTACGCCCCAGCGCCTGATCGCGGCCGGCGATACCGCTGAGAGTGCCCGCTCGCGCTTGACCCTGACCCCGCTGTCCGAGCGCCTGCAGTTGCCCATCGAGCAGCCTTACGACAATGGCGACTTTGAGCAACTGGTCAAAACGCTGCGCAAGAGCAATCAGGCGCATACGCTGTTGATCGCCTGGCATCACGGTCACATCAATAAGCTGATCGCGGAGTTCGGCGGCGATGGCCCGGCACTCACTGGCCGGCCAAAGTGGCCGGATAACGTCTACGACTGGCTTATCGTGCTGCGCTTCGATGACAAGGGGCGTCTGATCCAGTCGCAAAGTCAGAAAATTCAGGAGCATCTGCTGCCGGGCGACCTCCAAGGCGCGTCCGGCGGCTGACGTCTGCGCAACAGCGTTTAGCGCACCTGCACCACCACCTTGCCCACCGCTTTTCGCTGGCCAAGATCATTGATCGCCTGCGCCGCATTGCTCAGCGGATACACCTGCGACACCAACGGTTTCAACTTGCCTTCGGCAAACCAGCCGAACAACTGCTGGAAGTTCGCTGCGTTGTCTTGCGGCTGGCGCTGGGCGAAGGAGCCCCAGAACACGCCGACCACCGCTGCGCCCTTGAGCAGGGCGAGGTTGACTGGCAGTTCGGGAATGCGGCCGCTGGCGAAGCCGACGACCAAGAGGCGGCCGTTCCAGGCGATGGCGCGCACGGCTTGATCAAAAAGATCGCCGCCGACCGGGTCATAGATCACATCAGCGCCTTGGCCGTCGGTGAGGCGTTTGATTTCGTCCTTGAGGCTGGTTTCGCTGTAGTTGATCAGTTCGTCGGCGCCGGCTGCCTTGGCCACCGCGAGTTTTTCCGCGCTGCTGGCAGCGGCGATGACGCGGGCGCCCATGGCTTTGCCGATTTCCACGGCAGCCAGACCGACACCGCCGGATGCACCGAGCACCAGCAGGGTTTCGCCCGGTTGCAGGTTGGCGCGTTGCTTGAGCGCGTGCATCGAGGTGCCGTAGGTCATGCTGAATGCGGCGGCAGTGTTGAAGTCCATCGACGGCGGAATCGGCAGTACGTTGTAGCCCGGCACCGCGACTTGCTCGGCGAAACTGCCCCATCCGGTCAGGGCCATGACCCGGTCGCCAACCTTCAGATGACTGACCTTTTCGCCGACGGCGCTGACCACGCCGGCCGCTTCACCGCCCGGGGAGAACGGGAAGGGCGGCTTGAATTGGTATTTGCCCTCGATGATCAGCGTGTCCGGAAAGTTGACCCCGGCGGCATGCACCTCCAGCAGGATTTCGTTCTTCTTGGCGACAGGACTGGCGACGTCTTCCAGCACCAGCGACTCGGCAGGGCCGAAGGCTTTTCTCAGCACGGCTTTCATCAGGGCTATTCCTTTGGGAGTGATGGCCGATAAGTGTAGGTGTGTCAGTCAACGGGTCAACGAGCATACCCGGCCCTGATAGTCAGCCATAAGCTTGTGCTTGCGCGGCGGGCCGTTATGCTAGGCCGCACACCGGATTAGGAGCGAAGTGTGGACGCGTGGATCATGTTGTTGCTGGCCCTGTCTCTGCCTGTGGCAGCGCAGGCCGAAGAAGCCAAAGAAGGCGAGGCGCCGAAGGTCAACTACATCACCCTGAGCCCGCCGTTCGTGGGCAACTACGGGTTGGACGGCACGCCAAAACTGAAGGTCTACAAGGCCGACGTGGCGCTGCGCGTAACGGGTGAAGAGGCGACCAAACTGGTCAAGGCCAACGAGCCGCTGATCCGCAATCAACTGGTGGCGCTGTTCGCCCAGCAAACCACCGAGGCGATGGGCAGCATCGATGGCAAGGAAAAACTGCGTCAGGAAGCGCTGAAGCAGACTCAGCAAGTGATGAATGACGAGACCGGTAAACCGGTGGTTGAGGATCTGTTGTTCAATAACCTGATCATTCAGTAAACCATCGCCTCGCCGCTGTTCAAGACGCCAGGCTCTTGCGGAATCGCAGCAGGGCAATGACGAAGAACAGCAGGCCGATGGCCGTCAGCGCCAGCAAGTCCGGCCAGACCACGCTCAGCCCGGCGTCGCGAAACAGTATCGCGGCGCTGAGGCTGACAAAGTGCGTGGACGGCGAGCCCTGCATGACCCACTGCAACCACTGCGGCATGCTGTCCAGCGGCGTGCTGCCGCCCGACAGCAGCAACATCGGGATGATCACCGGAATGGCCAGCAGGCCGAACTGTGGCGTCGAGCGCGCCAGGGTCGCCAGGAAGATACCCAGTGCGGTACTGGCAAACAGATAAACCGCAGTCACCAGCAAAAACAGGCTCATCGAGCCCGACAAAGGCACGCCCAGTGCCCCTTTGACGACCACCTCCAGCGACAGCCAGGTGCACACCACCACCACCAGCAGGTTGCTCCATATTTTCGCCAGCATGATTTCCATCGCCGTCAGCGGCAGCACCAGCAAGTGGTCGAGGGTGCCGTGTTCGCGTTCGCGCAGCAGTGCCGTGCCGGTCAGGATGATGGCCAGAATGGTGATGTTGTTGACGATCTGAATCACCGCCAGAAACCAGCCTCCCTCAAGGTTGGTGTTGAACAGGGCGCGACTGACCAGTTTCACCGGGGCCTGGGTCGCGGCTTCGCTCTGCCCGCCATAGGCCTGCAGTTCACGCTGGAATATCCGGCTGATGTAGCCGGCGCCCATGAACGCCTGGCTCATGGCCGTGGCGTCCACATTGACTTGAATGGCCGGTTGGCGTCCGGCAAGCAGATCGGTTTGAAAGCGCGCCGGGATGTTGATGACGAACGTGTACTGGCCGCTGTCCATGACGGGGTCCAGTTGCGCATAAGGCAGCAGCACCGGTGTCTGGAACTCCGGCGGTTGCAGCGCCTGAGCCAGTTGGCGCGAAAGGGCGCTGTGGTCTTCGTCGACGATGGCCACGCTGGCGTTGTGTACGCCGATCACCGAACCGGCGGCCGGCATGTAGATCGCCACGGTGAACGCGTAGAACAGGAACAGCAGCAACACGCTGTCGTGGCGCAGACTGGTGAGCTCTTTGAGTCCCAGGCGCAGGATGTGCGCAAACTTGTGCATCAAACCTCCTGCTTCTTCAGCATGACCAGGCTCAGCCCGGTGAACCCGACAAAGAACCCGAACAAGGCCAGACATTGCGGCCAGAGCTGTCGCAGATTCAGCGCTTTGGTAAACGTGCCCACCGCGATGTCGAGGAAATGGCCGGCCGGAAACAGCATCCCCATGACCGCCGCCGCCCCTTCGAGCGAAGAGCGCGGCACGATCAGCCCGGAAAACTGGATGGTCGGCAGGCTGGTGATGATCATGGTGCCGAGGATCGCGGCGATTTGCGTGCGGGTGAAGGCCGAGATCAGCAGGCCCATGCTGGTGGTCGCCAGCACGTACAGCAAGCCGCCGAACGCCAGGGTCAGCAGGCTGCCCTTGAACGGCACGCCGAACAGCCAGCGGTTCATCGCCACCAGCACGGCGAGGTTGACCAGACTCACCAGCAGGTACGGTGCCTGTTTGCCCAATAGAAACTCCAGGCGCGTCAGGGGTGTGGCGTAGAAGTTGGTGATCGATCCCAGCTCTTTCTCACGCACGATACCGAGCGCGGTCAGCATCGCCGGAATGAACGCCAGGATCAGCGCCATGACCCCGGGGCCGATGGCGTTGACGCTGACCACATCCTGGTTGTAACGAAAGCGGGTTTGCAGGCTGGCGGCCGGTTGGCGGCTTAACGCGGGACTGCTCTGTTCGGCCAGTTGTTGAAGATTGGCCAGATGCACGGCTTCGACGTAGTTGCGACTGGTTTCCGCGCGAAACGGCATGCCGCCATCCAGCCACGCTGCCACTTCGGGCTGGCGCCCGGCGTAGAGGTCACGGCCGAAGCCGGGCGGGATCTCCAGCGCCAGTTTGATTTCCGAGCGTTGCAATCGTCGATGCAGCGCTTGGGCGTCGTGAATGGTTGGCTGTTCCTCGAAGTAGCGCGAGCCGCGAAAGGCTTCCAGATAAGCCCGGCTCTGCGGCGTTTGATCCTGGTCATAAACGGCGAACGCGAGGTTTTCGACGTCCAGGGAGATCCCGTAGCCGAAAATCACCATCATGAAAATCGCCCCCGCCAGCGCAAACACCATGCGTACCTTGTCGCGCAGCAACTCCTTGCCTTCGCGACTGGCCACCGCCAACAGGCGACCGAGGCTCAAACCTTGCTGCTTGACCGGCTCAGTCGCGGCCGTTGGTGCCATTGGCGGTTCGGCCACGGGGCGTGATTCGGCCGTGCCCTGGGCCTGTTCCAGGCAGGTCACGAAGGCCGCTTCCAAAGTGTCGCCGGCGAACTGACGTTGCAGCGCGGCCGGCGTGTCGCAAGCCAATACTTTGCCTGCGTGCATCAGCGAGATGCGGTCGCAGCGCTGGGCTTCGTTCATGAAGTGGGTCGACAGGAAAATCGTCACGCCTTGATCGCGGGACAACTCGATCAGCAACCGCCAGAAGTCGTCGCGTGCCGCGGGGTCGACGCCTGAGGTCGGCTCATCGAGGATCAGCACTTCCGGGCGATGCAACACCGCCACCGCCAGCGAAAGGCGTTGCCGCAGCCCCAACGGCAGTGCGCCGGACGGTTGGTCAGCGACGCCGAGCAGATTGAAGCGTTGGATCAGCCCGTCAATGCGCTTCGCACTCTCGGTTTTGGGCAAGTCGAACAACCGGGCGTGCAGGTCGAGGTTCTGCCGCACACTGAGTTCGCCGTACAGCGAAAAGCTCTGGGACATGAACCCGACCCGCTTGCGCGTGCCCAGATCCTTAGCGTTCACCGGGTTGCCCAGCAGCGTCGCGCTGCCTTCGCTCGCCGGCATCAGCCCGGTCAGGACTTTCATGGTGGTGGTCTTGCCGCAGCCGTTGGAGCCGAGAAAGCCGAAAATCTCGCCGCGACCGATGGCGAAGCTGACGTGGTCCACCGCTGTGAAGTCGCCGAAACGCAGGGTCAGGTCATGGGCTTCGATGGCGATGTCGGTGTTGCCATCGGTGCGGGGCGCAATCACCAGCGGCTCAGCATCGTGATCGCTGTCGCCCTGAAAATGAGTAAAGGCGTCATCGAGTTTGCCGCTCGGAGTGACAGCTGCCAGTTCATGGCTCAGACCGGTGGCGATCAACTTGCCGCCATCGAGCATCAAGCACTGTTCGAACTGTTCGGCTTCCTCCATGTAGGCCGTGGCCACCAGCAGGGTCAATTGCGGGCGCTGGCGTCGCACATCGTCGATCAGTTCCCAAAAGCGCCGGCGCGAGAGTGGATCGACGCCGGTGGTCGGCTCATCGAGGATCAGCAGATCCGGTTCATGAATCAGCGCGCAGCACAGCCCCAGCTTCTGCTTCATGCCGCCGGACAACTTGCCGGCCGGGCGATCGGCGAATTTCAGCAGATCCGTGGCGAGCAGCAGGTTGTGCATGCGTTGCTCGCTTTCGGCATTCGACAGGCCAAAGAGTGTGGCAAAGAACTGAATGTTCTCGGTGATCGACAGTTCGGGATACAAGTTGCCGCCCAGCCCCTGAGGCATGAAGGCGATGCGTGCATAGAGCGTGTTGCGATGGTGGCGATCCTGAATCGGGCCGCCCAGGACGTCCAGTTGGCCTTGCTGCAGGGCTTTTACGCCGGCGATCAGTCCCAGCAGACTGGACTTGCCCGCGCCATCGGGGCCGATCAGCCCGCAACGGGTGCCGACCGGCAGGCTGAAGGCAATGTCGCTCAACGCCTGCTGTTTACCGTAGCGGTGGACGATACCGGTCGCCTGAACCGCGCAGTTGCTCATTGCAAATTGGCCGGCCAGGCCATCGGCGCGGTGCGCACATAGCCGGCACCGGGCATGCCGGGTTTGGCCTGCGGCACGGCGCTGGGTTGCACCAGTTGCAGCTTGACGCGGAACACCAGTTTTTGCCGCTCGTCGCGGGTCTCGACCTCTTTAGGAGTGAACTGCGATTTGGCGGCAACGAAGCTGATTGTCGCGGGCAACGGCTTGTCTGGCAGGGCATCGAGCAGGACTCGCGCTTCATCGCCCACCGCCAGGCGCCCAGCCACGGAGGCTGACAGGTAGAGATTCATGTATTGGTCGTTAGGGTCGATCAACAACAACACCCGACCGCCAGCCCCCAGCACCTCGCCGGGCTCGGCCATGCGCAACTGGATCACTCCGTCGATGGGTGCGCGCAAGCTGCTGTCATCGATCTCACTGGTCAACTGCGCCACTTGCGCCTGCGCCGCCCCGATCGCCGCACCTACCGCAGACACTTGGGCCCGGGCTGCGTTGACGGCGGCGTTACCGGTGCCGATGCGTGATTGCAACTGATCGATGACCTGGGCGCTGACGTAACCGTGCTTGAACAGCGATTGGGATCGGCCAATCTCTTGCTGGGCCAGCAGCAACTCACTCTGGCGCAATTGCACGTTGGCCTGCGCGGCGTTGAGGTTTTCCCGGGCGCGCAAGACTTCGGCTTCGGCCTGGTTGCGCTCGGCCTCGAGGGTGCGGGTGTCCATGCGGGCGAGCAATTGCCCTTTGCTGACCTTGTCGCCTTCATCGACCAGCACCTCGGCCAGGCGGCCGGGCGTCTTGCTGGCGATCTGCACCTCGGTGGCTTCCAGTCGTCCATTGCCCAGCGAAAGGCCTTCGGGCATGCGGTTGCTTACCGAAAGCCAGTAACCGAAGCCACCCGCTCCCGCCAGCAGAACCAGGAGAGCCCCGGCGTATATGAGTGAAGATCGGCTGTGCGTTGGCATGAGGGCATCCTGCGGCTGTTGCGTCCAGTCTGACGGTTCAAGCGACGGCGTCGCTTGATGTCAGTCAAATGAGCGCCAAGCCTAGCCCCTTTTGTGAGTAAAGAACGGTGACCGAAGAGTTCTCAGCGCAATCCGAGTACCGCAGCCCATTGCTGGGGTGTGACGGGCATGACTGACAGGCGACTGCCTTTTTGCACCAGCGGCATTTCGGCCAGTGCGGTCTGCTGCTTGAGGTAGTCCAGCTTCAAGACCCGTGAAAATGTTTCGACATGGGCGACATCAATCGCGCTCCAGGCGTTTTTCTCCGGTGTGGCCTTCGCATCGAAGTAATGACTCTCCGGCTCCAGAGCCGTCGGATCGGGGTAGGCCGCTTGAATGATTTTGCCAATCCCGGCAATGCCCGGCTCAGGGCAACTGGAATGGTAGAAAAAGAACTCATCGCCCACTGCCATCGCCCGCAGGAAGTTGCGCGCCTGATAGTTGCGCACACCGTCCCAGCGCGCTTTGCCGAGTTTCTCCAGGCCTTTGATTGAGAGTTCGTCGGGCTCGGATTTCATCAGCCAATAGGCCATGTGTTTTTCTCCTGGCGGAATGGGTGGGCAAGTTGTCGGGCAATTTTATGACAAACCGACGGTCGGTTGACGTCAGCGTTTGCGCACAGGTTCACGTTGCCGCAAAATGCCGGCCTTTAAAGCTTGACGCTGCTGCACGGCCTACGAACGGAAACCGCTGCTGTCATCGTGATGATGTGCCTTGAGGGGGGCAATCGATGAAACGCAAACCGGATTTGCTATGGACTTTGGTTATTTTGTTTGGCTTGGGCGTCGTGACCACCGGTTACGCGCAGAGCCTTTGGACCAACAAGGCCGACGCTCCAATCGAAGTCGCGCAACAGGTTCAACAGTCGACCGCGTTCAAACGCTGAAACTGTCTTTTCGACGCCGCTGATCTGCGCGGCGTCTATCGCGCGAAATACCATGCCTTGTCAGTGACCGTGCCTTGCAACGGTACATCCCAGCTCGCCTGCGCCAATCGTTCGACTTTCTGACATTCATGGGCAAGCCCCAGCAGCGTCGGCTTGCGCCAGTTCTTGCGCCGCGCCAGATACGCGAGGCTGCGATCATAGAAGCCGCCGCCCATTCCCAGTCGACCACCGACGTCGTCGAATCCCACCAGCGGCAATAACACCAGATCCAGTGTCCAGATCTTGCGCTGGCGAGCCAGATTGGCGCGCGGCTCGAGAATGCGGAAGCGATTGGGTTTGAGTTTTTCGCCGGGACAGATGCGCTGGAAAACCATTTTGGTGCGTGGCCAGGCGCTGAGCACCGGCAGGTACGTGGCCTTGCCCCGACGCTGCGCTTCACGCAGCAGCAGGCGTGGGTCGATTTCACCGTCGGTGGGCAGGTACAGGGAAATGTGTTTTGCCCGGCGAAAGTGCGGGTCTTGCGCCAGTTGCCGGAACAAGCCTTTGGCGGCCTGACGTTGTTCGCCCGGTGTCAGTGAGCGGCGCGCCTTGCGCAGCAGGCGGCGGAGTTGCGGGCGGGGCAGTAGCGCGGGTTCGGTCATGGTTCGGCTTCGGCAGGTTGGACGAAAACGTACGCATAAAAAATCCGATGTCGGCATGAACCGACATCGGATTCGAATCAGGCTCCCCGGATGAACCGCTGTCAACTTAGCCCTTGAACCCGAAAGTTCAAGGTGGAAGATGCAGTAGACTTTAAGGCTTTCCGTCTGGCGGACATGCACACCAGCCCAACGTGCAACTTCCAGGGTAGTGCGAATCGGCTCAGGGACATCGTCAACTGGCAAGCACCCCAGGGAGTGCGGCGAGTATACCTCAAGCGGTCTGGCGAATCAGCCTTTGCTGACGTCCGGATCGTCGGCCAGCACCAGATCGACACGATCGAGCAAGTCGCGTACCTGTTCACGGGTCGAGCCGCTGGCCTGAATATCCGGGCGCTCTTCTTTGTGCAATAGATCGTGCGTGATGTTCAGCGCAGCCATCACGGCAATGCGGTCGGCACCGATGACTTTGCCGCTGCTGCGGATCTCGCGCATTTTGCCGTCCAGGTAGCGTGCGGCACTGACCAGATTGCTGCGTTCTTCCTGCGGGCAGATGATCGAATATTCTTTGTCGAGGATCTGCACGGTAACGCTATTGCTTGAACTCATGAGTCTTGCTCCAGGGCCTTGAGGCGCGAAATCATCGATTCGACCTTACGCCGGGCGATTTCGTTTTTTTCAATGAGGTGAGCGCGTTCCTCGCGCCAGGTCTTTTCCTGAGCAAGTAAGAGTGTATTTTGACTCTTTAGTTGCTCGACTCGGGTAATCAGTCTTTCGAGTCTGGCCATCAGCGCTTGCAGGTCGGTGTCTTCCATTGGGGTTCACTGAGTTCGTGTCTGACGGGAGGTGACAGCCGGACAGCCTTTAATAGTCTTGGCGAGTCTGTCGATGTAGGATACAAGGCCTTCATTCTAGACATAGCGCCGTCTGGCGCCTAGCTGCCCATGACCATTGCCAATTCCCCGTACCAAGCTTTTGCCACCCTGCTGACTGCCAGCGGCCACAACGTCTCGCCTGCCGAACTGCATGGCCTGCTGCTCGGACGCAGTTGCGCCGGTGCCGGCTTCAATGCCGAAGAGTGGCTGATCGATGCCGCCGAACTGCTGGAAAGCGAGCCCCAGGACAACGTCCGCAACGCCCTGATCGGCCTGCAAGAGATGGTCAAGGGTGAGTTGACCGGCGACGACGTGACGGTCGTTCTGCTGCTGCCAACCGACGATGCCCCACTCGCTGACCGCGCTGCTGCACTGGGCCAATGGTGCCAGGGTTTCCTCAGCGGTTTCGGCCTCAACTGCCGCGACAGCAGCATGCTCAGCACAGAAGCCACCGAAGTGCTGCAGGATCTGGCAGCCATTTCCCAGGTGCAAGATGCCCTGGAAGAATCCGAAGACGGCGAGACCGACTACATGGAAGTCATGGAGTATCTGCGCGTTGCGCCGCTGCTGCTGTTCTCGGAAACCAAGAAAGCCGACGTGCCGCCAGCCGCCAAGCCGTCGCTGCATTAATCGCGTGCCAGGGAAAGCCATCTGCCCATGACCCATATCCCGAAAGCGGAATACAGCCGTCGCCGCAAGGCCTTGATGGCGCAGATGGAACCCAACAGCATCGCGATCCTGCCTGCCGCCGCAGTTGCCATCCGCAACCGCGACGTCGAGCACGTCTACCGTCAGGACAGCGATTTTCAATACCTCAGCGGGTTCCCCGAACCTCAGGCCGTGATCGTCCTGATGCCCGGCCGCGAGCATGGCGAATACGTGCTGTTCTGCCGTGAACGCAACGCCGAACGCGAATTGTGGGACGGCTTGCGCGCCGGCCAGGAAGGCGCGATCCGCGACTTCGGTGCCGACGACGCATTCCCGATCACCGACATCGACGACATCCTGCCGGGCCTGATCGAAGGCCGCGACCGGGTGTATTCGGCGATGGGGAGCAACCCGGAGTTTGATCGGCACCTGATGGACTGGATCAACGTGATCCGCTCCAAGGCGCACCTAGGCGCTCAGCCGCCGAACGAATTCGTTGCTTTGGATCATCTGCTGCACGACATGCGCCTGTATAAATCGGCGGCAGAAGTGAAGGTGATGCGCGAAGCGGCACGAATCTCGGCCCAGGCTCACATTCGTGCAATGCAGGCCAGCCGCGCCGGGCTCTACGAATACAGCCTCGAAGCCGAGCTCGATTACGAATTCCGCAAGGGCGGGGCGAAAATGCCGGCTTACGGCTCGATCGTCGCCGCCGGGCGCAACAGCTGCATCCTGCATTACCAGCAGAATGACGCACTGCTCAAGGATGGCGATCTGGTGCTGATCGACGCCGGTTGCGAGATCGACTGCTATGCCAGCGACATCACCCGCACCTGGCCGGTCAACGGCAAGTTTTCGCCTGAGCAGAAAGCGATTTACGAATTGGTATTGGCTTCGCAGGAAGCCGCGTTCGCCGAAATCGCCCCGAACAAGCACTGGAATCAGGCGCACGAAGCCACAGTACAAGTGATCACCACCGGGCTGGTGAAGCTGGGGCTGCTGCAAGGCGACGTCGACGAGTTGATCGCGACGCAAGCCTATAAAGCCTTTTACATGCACCGCGCCGGCCACTGGCTGGGCATGGATGTGCACGACGTTGGCGAGTACAAGGTCGGCGGTGAATGGCGCGTGCTGGAAGTCGGCATGGCGCTGACCGTGGAACCGGGCATCTACATCGCCCCGGACAATCAGAACGTAGCGAAGAAATGGCGTGGCATTGGCGTACGCATCGAGGACGACGTGGTAGTGACCAAGAGTGGCTGTGAAATCCTGACCCACGGCGTACCGAAAACCGTCGCCGACATCGAAGCGCTGATGGCCCAAGCACGGACACACGCAGCATGAGTCGAGTCAATCTGGCAATCATCGGTGGCGGCCTGGTCGGTGCCAGTCTGGCATTGGCCCTGCAGGCCGGAGCCAAGGCCCGCGGCTGGAAAATCGTCCTGATCGAACCGTTCGCCCCCGGCGACAGTTGGCAGCCAAGCTATGACGCGCGCTCGTCGGCGCTGTCCTTCGGTTCGCGGCAAATCTACCAACGGTTGGGCGTTTGGCAGGAAATCTCCCGCCGTGCCGAGCCGATCAAACAGATTCATGTGTCCGATCGTGGGCGCTTCTCCACCGCGCGTTTGTCGGCGATGGAAGAGGGCGTGCCGGCGCTCGGTTACGTGGTGGAAAACGCCTGGCTCGGCCAGTGCCTTTGGCAGCACATTGATAAAGAAGTGATCAGTTGGCGCTGCCCGGCGGAGGTCACCCGTATGGAGCCGCTGCCCGATGGCTATCGCCTGACCCTCAACGATGAAACCACCCTTGAATGCGACCTCGCGGTGTTGGCCGATGGCGGTCGCTCGGGCCTGCGCGAGCAATTGGGCATCAACGTGCGCAAGCGTCCGTACAACCAGAGCGCGCTGATCGCCAACATCACCCCGAGCGAAGCGCATAACGGCATGGCCTTCGAGCGCTTCACCGACGAAGGGCCGATGGCGCTGCTGCCACTGCCGGAAAACCGCTGTGCTCTGGTCTGGACCCGTCTGGGCATGGACGCGCAACGTCTGGCTGACTTGAGCGAGCGCGATTTCCTCAGTGAATTGCAGGGCGTGTTCGGTTATCGCCTCGGCACGTTGAAGCAGGTCGGCGCGCGACATTTGTATCCGCTGTCGCTGGTGGAGGCCGAAGAGCAGGTGCGCTCGCATTTGGCCGTGCTCGGCAACGCTGCGCACAGCCTGCATCCAATTGCCGGGCAGGGCTTCAACCTGTCTTTGCGTGATGCCGATGCCTTGGCTGCCGCCTTGCTCGGCAGTGACAAACCGCTGGGCGACTTCGCCACGTTGCAGGCGTACCGCGAGCGTCAGCGTCTGGATCAAGACCTGACTGTCGGCTTCTCCGATCAGGTCACGCGTTTGTTCGGCAGTTCCCAGCCGCTGGTCTCGCTAGGTCGCAACATCGGTTTGCTCGGACTTGATCTGCTGCCACCGGCCAAGCGCTGGTTCGCCCGTCAGGCCATGGGCCTTGGAACGCGTCCTGATGCTTAACTGGTTGATCCGTTCGTTCGGCAAGGCACGATTGATGCGCTGGGTGATGACGCTCTACCCGCCCTACTTCGGTGCCGGTGTGCGCGTGCGGCACATCAGCGATGACTTTCGCGACGTTCAGGTGTCGATGGGGCTGGGCTGGTACAACCGCAATTACGTGGGCACCCAGTTCGGTGGCAGCCTGTATTCGATGGTCGATCCGTTCTTCATGCTGATGCTGATGGAAAACCTCGGGTCGCGTTACATCGTCTGGGACAAGGCGGCCGACATCGATTTCATCGCGCCGGGCAAAGGCACGGTGTTCGCCCGGTTCAACATCGACGACACCTTGCTCGACGAGATCCGGCGACAGACCGCCAATGGCGAGAAATACCTGCCGCAGTTGCAGGTCGACATTCATGACGGCGCCGGCAATCTTGTGGCGCGGGTCGGTAAAACCCTTTACGTGCGGCTCAAGCCGCAAGCGAGACAGGCTTAAAGCATGGAAATGCGCGCAGATCTGCTGATTGTCGGAGCCGGAATGGTCGGCAGCGCCCTGGCGCTGGCGTTGCAGGACAGTGGGCTGGAAGTCCTGCTGCTCGACGGCAGCCCGCTGAGCGTCAAACCGTTCGATGCTCAAGCGCCATTTGAACCGCGTGTCAGCGCGCTATCGGCCGCTAGCCAACGAATTCTCGAGCGCCTCGGCGTATGGGACGGCATCGCCCAGCGGCGCAGCAGCCCGTACACCGACATGCATGTCTGGGACGGCAGCGGCACCGGGCAGATTCACTTTTCGGCGAGCAGCGTGCACGCCGATGTGCTTGGCCATATCGTCGAAAACCGCGTGGTGCAGGATGCCTTGCTCGACCGCTTGCATGACTGCGATCTGGGCATGTTGGCCAACGCCCGACTGGAGCAGATGCGCCGTTCGGGTGACGATTGGTTGCTGACCCTGGCCGATGGTCGTCAATTACGCGCGCCGCTGGTGATCGCGGCGGATGGTGCCAACTCGGCGGTGCGTCGCCTGACAGGTGTGGCCACTCGCGAGTGGGATTACCTGCACCACGCCATCGTCACCAGCGTGCGTTGCAGCCAACCGCATCAGATGACCGCGTGGCAGCGCTTTACCGACCACGGGCCGCTGGCGTTTCTGCCGCTGGAGCGTGATGGGCAGCAGGATTGGTGCTCGATCGTGTGGTCGACCACGCCAAGTGAGGCCGAGCGTCTGATGGCGTTGGATCAGGCAGATTTCTGCCGCGAGCTGGAACGCGCCTTTGAAGGTCGACTTGGCGACGTGATCAGTGCTGATCCTCGCCTGTGCGTGCCGCTGCGTCAGCGTCACGCCAAGCGTTATGTGGCCGAAGGCCTGGCGCTGATCGGCGATGCCGCGCACACCATTCACCCGTTGGCCGGGCAAGGCGTGAACCTGGGTTTTCTTGATGCGGCGGTGCTGGCTGAAGTCCTGTTGCAAGCGGCGGAGCGCGGCGAGCGTCTGGCCGATGTGAAAGTGCTGAGCCGTTACGAGCGTCGGCGCATGCCACACAATCTGGCGCTGATGGCGGCGATGGAAGGCTTTGAGCGGTTGTTCCAGGCCGATCCATTGCCGGTGCGCTGGTTGCGTAATGCCGGGTTGAAACTGGTCGAGCAGATGCCGGAAGCCAAGGCGCTGTTTGTGCGCGAGGCCCTCGGTTTGACCGGTGATCTTCCGGCCCTCGCCAAGCCCTGAGATTTTCATTGAGGCTACAGGCCTCTTCGCTGGCTCGCTCGCGAAGGGGCCACAACCGACAGCACAAATTACAGGCTGCGCAACATCTGGTAACTCCTTGGGAAAGTGTTCGATTGAGAACCTAAATGTGAGTCCTTATCATTTGGCCCACCTTTTCCGACCGAGAGATCACTCCCATGTTGGCACCCAAGCGTCTTCTGACCGCACTGGCCTTGACCCTGATCGGCACCACCGCCGCCCAGGCCGCTGACGAGGTAGTGGTTTACTCCTCGCGTATCGATGAACTGATCAAACCGGTATTCGATGCCTACACCGCCAAGACCGGGGTGAAGATCAAGTTCATCACCGACAAGGAAGCGCCGCTGATGCAGCGCATCAAGGCCGAAGGCGAAAACGCCACGGCCGACCTGTTGCTGACCGTCGATGCCGGTAACCTCTGGCAGGCCGAGCAGATGGGCATTCTCCAGCCGTTCACTTCCAAAGCCATCGATGCCAACATTCCCGCCCAATACCGCTCGTCCACCCATGCCTGGACCGGCCTGAGCCTGCGCGCACGGACCATCGCCTATTCCACCAAACGGGTGAAACCGGGCGAACTCACCACCTACGAAGCGCTGGCCGACAAAAACTGGGAAGGCCGCCTGTGCCTGCGCACCGCGAAGAAGGTCTATAACCAGTCGCTGACCGCCACCATGATCGAAGTCCATGGCGCAGCGAAGACCGAAGAAATCCTCAAGGGCTGGGTCAATAACCTGTCCACCGACGTCTTCTCCGACGACGTCGCGGTGCTCGAAGCGATCAACGCCGGGCAATGCGATGCTGGCATCGTTAACACTTACTACTACGGCCGTCTGCACAAGCAGAAGCCGGATCTGGCGGTAAAACTGTTCTGGCCGAATCAGGCCGATCGCGGTGTACACGTCAACCTGTCGGGTATCGGTCTGACCCAACATGCGCCGCACCCTGAAGCCGCCAAGGCGCTGGTCGAGTGGATGACCACTCCTGATGCGCAGAAAATTTTCGCTGACGTGAACCAGGAGTTCCCGGCCAACCCGGCGGTGGCGCCGTCCGAAGAAGTCGCAGCGTGGGGCAAGTTCGTGGCTGACACCTTGCCGGTGGAAGTGGCAGGCAAGCGTCAGGCTGAAGCGATTCGGTTGATGGATCGGGCGGGTTGGAACTGAGCTATCTGATGTGCAGATTGATCGTTCTCACGCTCCGCGTGGGAATGCATCCTTCGACGCTGCGCGTCGATTCGCTGAAACCATGACGCGGAGCGTCATAAGATGTGTGCCCACGCAGAGCGTGGGCACAATCATTTAGCCCCTCAGAGAGCCAAAAGTGGCCCACCCCGCCCAACGCCGCTGGTATCCCATCGTCTTCGCCATTGC
This sequence comes from Pseudomonas sp. NPDC087615, assembly GCF_044743445.1. Classification (NCBI taxonomy): domain Bacteria; kingdom Pseudomonadati; phylum Pseudomonadota; class Gammaproteobacteria; order Pseudomonadales; family Pseudomonadaceae; genus Pseudomonas; species Pseudomonas sp. NPDC087615. The sequence continues at coordinate 100,609 of NZ_JBIUWM010000014.1, forward strand.
CGCGCTGGTGCTGTTGCCCCTGAGCGTCCTGCTGCTCTCATGGCAGAGCATCGACCAGCAGATCTGGTCGCACCTGTGGCAAACCCAGATGCCGCGTCTGTTAGGCAACACCCTGACGCTGGTGCTGGGCGTCGGTGTCGGAGTGACGCTGCTCGGCGTCAGCCTCGCCTGGCTCACCAGCCTGTGCGAATTCCCAGGGCGCCGCTGGCTCGACTGGGCGCTGATGTTGCCGTTCGCCATCCCGGCCTACGTGCTGGCGTTTGTCTTTGTCGGCCTGCTTGATTTCGCCGGCCCCGTGCAAACCCTGCTGCGCGAATGGTTCGGCCCGGGCCTGCGACTGCCGCGGGTGCGCTCCACCGGCGGGGTGGTAGTGGTACTGGTGCTGGTCTTCTATCCCTACGTTTACCTGCTGGCGCGCACCGCGTTCCTCGCGCAGGGCAAAGGGCTGATGGAAGCGGCGCGGGTGCTTGGCCAATCACCGTGGCAAGCGTTCTGGCGCGTGGCGTTGCCGATGGCGCGTCCGGCCATCGGCGCCGGCGTGGCGCTGGCGCTGATGGAAACCCTCGCCGATTTTGGCGCGGTGTCGGTGTTCAACTTCGACACCTTCACCACCGCCATCTACAAAACCTGGTACGGCTTCTTCAGCCTGTCGAGCGCTGCGCAACTGGCCAGCCTGTTGCTGCTGGTGGTGATGCTGGTGCTGTATGGCGAGCGCCGAGCGCGGGGGGCGAACCGGGCGGGCAACGAGCGGCCGCGGGTCAAGGCGTTGTATCACTTGCGTGGGTTGAAGGCGTTCGCGGCAATGAGTTGGTGCGGATTGGTTTTCGCCTGTGCGTTCGTCATTCCGCTGTTGCAACTGATCGTCTGGTTCTGGCAGCGCGGACGCTTCGATCTGGATGAGCGCTACGTCGGACTGATCATCCACACCCTGTACCTGGGGGGGATGGCGGCGTTGATTACTGTCAGCGTTGCGTTGTTGCTGGCCTTCGCCCGACGTCTGGCGCCCACCCGTGCGATTCGCTCCGGGGTGAGTCTGGCCAACCTCGGTTACGCCTTGCCAGGGTCGGTGCTGGCGGTATCGATCATGTTGGCGTTCAGTTACCTGGACCGGGAAATGGTGATCCCGCTCTCCGGCTGGCTCGGTGGTGCAGGCAAACCGTTGCTGCTCGGCAGTCTGGCAGCGTTGCTGATGGCGTATCTGGTGCGGTTTATCGCTGTGGCCTATGGCCCGTTGGAAAACAGCCTGGCGCGTATACGGCCCTCTTTGCCCGAAGCGGCACGTAGCCTCGGTGTCAGTGGGCCACGACTGTTTTTCAAAGTGTATCTGCCGTTGTTGTTGCCCGGGACGTTGAGCGCGGCGTTGCTGGTGTTCGTCGATGTGCTCAAGGAAATGCCCGCAACCCTGCTGATGCGCCCGTTTGGCTGGGATACGCTGGCTGTGCGCATCTTTGAAATGACCAGCGAAGGGGAGTGGGCGAGGGCTTCGCTGCCAGCATTGACGCTTGTATTGGTCGGGCTGTTACCGGTCATTGGCTTGATCAGACGTTCTGCACACAGAAACACTTAGTCGTCAGTCCTGAATCATGCGGCTACAATGCGCGGCATTCGGTGCGGATCGTCTGACAGACCCGTTCGCTGAACTCGGCTGAAAGCCTTCTATTTCAAGGCTTGAGCGCCGTGCAGCGGCTGTCCGCACCTTCGCCACGCCCGGAAGGAGAAACCCATGGGACAGCGTACGCCTCTGTATGACCTGCATCTGGCCCTCGGCGCGAAGATGGTCGATTTTGGCGGTTGGGACATGCCACTGCATTACGGCTCGCAGGTCGAGGAGCATCACGAAGTGCGCCGCGATTGCGGGGTGTTCGATGTGTCCCACATGACCGTTATCGACGTTGATGGTCCTCAGGCCAAGGCCTGGCTCCAGCATTTGCTGGCCAACGATGTCGAACGCCTGCACCGCCCCGGCCGTGCGTTGTACAGCACCATGCTCAATGAGCGCGGCGGGATCGTCGACGACATGATCGTCTATCGCCTCGACGACGGTTATCGCCTGGTGGTCAACGCCTCCACCCGCGATCAGGATCTGGCCTGGATGCAGGCGCAACTGGCCGGGTTCGACGTGCAATTGCACGAACGTTCAGAGCTGGCGATGCTCGCCATTCAAGGCCCGCAGGCCCGGCACAAGATTGCCGAACTGGTGACCCAATCCCGCGCCACGCTGATCCAGCACCTCAAACCTTTCGAAGCTTACGCTGACGGCGACTGGTTCATTGCCCGCACCGGTTACACCGGTGAGGACGGTCTGGAAATCGCCCTGCCAGCGGATCAGGCGCCAGCGTTTTTCAACGATCTGGTCGGCGCCGGCATTTCCCCGATTGGCCTGGGCGCCCGCGACACCCTGCGCGTTGAAGCCGGGATGAACCTCTACGGTCAGGACATTCATCAAGACGTTTCGCCACTGGCCTCGAACATGGCCTGGAGCATTGCCTGGGAACCGGCATCGCGTCAGTTCATTGGCCGCGCGGCGCTTGAGGCGGAAAAAGCCGCTGGCATTGCGCACAAACTGGTCGGTCTGGTGCTGGAAGAACGTGGTGTTTTGCGCGCTCATCAAGTGGTTCGTATCGCCGATGTTGGCGAAGGGGAGATCACCAGTGGTAGTTTCTCTCCTACGCTAAGCAAATCGATTGCCCTGGCGCGTGTTCCGATGGCCACTGCCGACCGCGCCGAAGTGGAAATCCGTGGCAAGTGGTACCCGGTACGCGTGGTCAAACCGACCTTCGTGCGCCATGGCAAAACTTTGATCTAACCTTTCCGGCGGGCACGACCGCTGATAATTTCCTGAGGACACCGAGCATGAGCAATATCCCCGCTGAACTGCGTTTTGCCGAAAGTCATGAGTGGGCGCGTCTGGAAACCGACGGCACCGTTACCGTGGGCATCAGCGATCACGCGCAGGAAGCGCTGGGCGACGTGGTGTTCGTTGAGCTGACCGAAGTGGGCAAAGTGTTTGCGGCTGAAGATCAGGCCGGAGTGGTCGAATCGGTGAAAGCTGCTTCCGACATCTATGCCCCGATCAGCGGTGAAGTGATTGCCGTCAACGAAGAGCTGAGCGGCTCGCCGGAACTGCTCAACTCCGATCCGTATGGCGCGTGGATCTTCAAGCTCAAGCCAAGCGACACCGCTGATCTGGAAAAACTGCTCGATGCAGCGGCCTACAAGGCTGCCATCGGCGAGTAAGCCAAACGCAATACCCTAAGCCCCGATCCGTCGGGGCTTTTTTGTGGTGCGCCAGGCATGGCGCGTAGCGCCGTGACTGGCGCTGTTCAGCTCACTGTGGTGGTGAGCCGAACGACTTGGAGGTGAAAGTCCT
>NZ_JBIUWM010000015.1:0-3529 GCF_044743445.1 Pseudomonas sp. NPDC087615
CAGCATCCGCTTCTGTTTGATATCGAGTAGGACGGTTTTTCGCCGAACACTTGGGTATTTGGTGAAGCTCTGTTAATCCGCGAGCTCGAAGTCTCCCTCAATATTGCCTTCAAGGAGGCTCGTTCGAAGCGTCATGAGTTCATGACCGTCGAACACCTCCTGTTGGCCTTATTGGACAATGAGGCTGCCGCCACCGTTTTGCGTGCCTGCGGCGCAAACCTCGACAAACTCAAGCATGACCTGCAGGAGTTCATCGACTCCACCACGCCATTGATCCCCGTTCACGACGAAGATCGCGAAACCCAGCCAACCCTGGGCTTCCAACGTGTACTGCAGCGTGCTGTTTTTCACGTACAGAGCTCGGGCAAACGCGAAGTGACTGGCGCCAATGTGCTGGTTGCAATCTTCAGTGAGCAAGAGAGTCAGGCAGTGTTTCTGCTGAAACAGCAGAGCGTTGCGCGCATCGATGTCGTCAATTACATCGCTCACGGCATTTCCAAAGTGCCGGGGCATGGCGATCACTCTGAAGGTGAGCAAGACATGCAGGACGACGAGGGCGGTGAGTCTTCTTCTTCAGGCAATCCTCTGGATGCTTATGCCAGCAACCTCAACGAACTCGCGCGTCAGGGGCGGATTGATCCGCTGGTCGGCCGTGAGTCGGAAGTCGAGCGTGTGGCGCAGATCCTGGCGCGGCGGCGTAAAAACAATCCGCTGTTGGTCGGCGAGGCAGGCGTGGGTAAAACCGCGATTGCCGAAGGCCTGGCCAAGCGCATTGTCGACAACCAGGTCCCTGATCTGTTGGCCAGTAGCGTTGTTTACTCGCTCGATCTCGGTGCTCTGCTCGCGGGCACCAAATATCGCGGTGATTTCGAGAAGCGCTTCAAGGCGTTGCTCAATGAGCTGAAAAAACGTCCTCAGGCGATCCTGTTCATCGACGAGATTCACACCATCATTGGTGCTGGCGCTGCGTCCGGTGGCGTCATGGACGCTTCGAACCTGCTCAAGCCGCTGCTGTCGTCTGGCGACATTCGCTGCATTGGCTCGACCACGTTCCAGGAATTTCGCGGCATCTTCGAGAAGGATCGTGCCTTGGCGCGTCGCTTCCAGAAGGTCGATGTCGTCGAGCCGTCGGTGGAAGACACCATCGGTATCCTGCGCGGCCTGAAAGGTCGTTTCGAGGCGCACCATAACATCGAGTACAGCGATGAATCGTTGCGCGCAGCTGCTGAGCTGGCATCGCGTTACATCAATGACCGGCACATGCCGGACAAGGCCATCGACGTGATCGACGAGGCGGGTGCCTACCAGCGTCTGCAGCCGATCGAGAAGCGTGTGAAGCGTATCGAAGTGCCGCAGGTTGAAGATATCGTGGCGAAGATCGCGCGGATTCCGCCGAAACACGTCACCAGTTCCGACAAAGAACTGCTGCGCAACCTGGAGCGTGACCTGAAGCTGACGGTGTTTGGTCAGGACGCGGCGATCGATTCGCTGTCAACTGCGATCAAGCTGTCCCGTGCCGGCCTCAAGTCGCCTGACAAACCGGTGGGTTCGTTCCTGTTCGCAGGGCCTACCGGTGTCGGTAAAACCGAAGCCGCGCGCCAACTGGCCAAGGCGTTGGGGATCGAACTGGTTCGCTTCGACATGTCCGAATATATGGAGCGTCACACCGTATCGCGTCTGATTGGTGCCCCTCCAGGTTATGTCGGCTTCGATCAGGGCGGTCTGTTGACCGAGGCGATCACCAAGCAGCCGCACTGCGTATTGCTGCTCGATGAAATCGAGAAGGCGCACCCGGAAGTCTTCAACCTGCTGCTGCAGGTGATGGACCACGGTACGCTCACCGACAACAACGGGCGCAAAGCGGATTTCCGCAACGTGATCGTGATCATGACCACTAACGCTGGTGCCGAAACGGCAGCTCGTGCTTCGATCGGTTTCACTCATCAGGACCACTCGTCTGATGCGATGGAAGTGATCAAGAAGAGTTTCACGCCGGAATTCCGCAACCGTCTGGACACCATTATCCAGTTTGGTCGCCTCAGTCATGAGGTCATCAAAAGTGTGGTGGACAAGTTCCTTACTGAACTTCAGGCGCAGTTGGAAGACAAGCGCGTGTTGCTGGAGGTGACTGACGCGGCGCGTAGTTGGCTGGCGGCGGGTGGTTATGACGCGGCAATGGGTGCTCGCCCGATGGCGCGTCTGATCCAGGACAAGATCAAGCGTCCGTTGGCGGAGGAGATTCTGTTTGGCGAACTGGCCGAGCATGGCGGTGTGGTTCACATCGACATTAAGGACGGTGAGATGACCTTCGACTTCGAGACTACCGCTGAAATGGCCTGACGGCCGGTTGCAAGCGAAAGGCGCCTTCGGGCGCCTTTTTTGTTGTCTGGGGGTGGGTGTATATCCGTTGCTGCGGTAACGGCGTCTTGGGGTTCCGCCCTTACGGCGGGTCACCTTTTCCAAACGCCGAAAAGGTAACCCAAAAGGCTTTACCCTGACGTACGGCACTCGCTGTGGCTCGGGTTCCTTCGCTCCGGAATTGATCCGGGGGCATCGCCTCCGGTTTGCTTCGCTGCACCTCCTCTCGATGTGTTCGACTTCGTCGAACGGTCGCTGCGCTCCCACCCCCGGATCAATCCCTCCACTCAGCCTGCCGACGGGCCTTGTAGATCAAGAGCTTTACTCGAGCTAACGCTCATTGTGTTGAGTGGGGCGGCATGCGCCGCGTTTGGGGTGTGCTCATTTTTTGTGGGGTCTCGCTTGCCGGCGACGGCGGCCGGGCAGCCGACCATGCTCTGGCTGGTGACCCTGGTTCAATTTGTGTGAGGGGGCTTGCTCCCGAAGGCGGCCTGACAGTCGACCAAGCTCTAGCGGGTGTTCTCATTCCCTGGAGCTGTCGAAGGCTGCGATCTTTTGATCTGCTTTGGCTTTGGCTTTGGCTTTGGCTTTGGCTTTGGCTTTGGCTTTGGCTTTGGCTTTGGCTTTGGCTTTTGATGTTGCTTTTGCTCTTTTGCCCCCATCGGCAGGCCGAGCGAAGGTGTTCATCAGGGGGGGGGTAGGCGCGCAGCGCCGTGCGGCGAAGCCGCATACATCGAGAGGAGGTGCAGCGAAGCAAGCCGGAGGCGATGCCCCTGGATGGACACCGTAGCGAGGGAACACTGAGCCTCAGCGAAGTGCCGTACGCCGGGGGCAAAGCCTTTTGCTTACTTTTCGGCGTTTGGAAAAGTGAGTCGCTGTAAGAGCGAAACCGCCAGCGGCAACGCCCGCAGCAACGGATATGCCCCAAACCCAAAATCCCAAAACCGCAGACAAACAAAAACGCCCGGCAAAGCCGGGCGTCTTGTATTGACTTGATTAGCGAGCGCGGTAAGTAATACGCCCTTTGCTCAAGTCATAGGGCGTCAGCTCGACGCGCACTTTGTCACCGGTAAGAATACGAATGTAGTTCTTGCGCATCTTGCCGGAAATATGCGCGGTTACGACGTGCCCATTTTCCAACTCCACCCGAAACATGGTGTTGGGCCGGGTG